>JASGMP010000016.1 GCA_030156395.1 Fidelibacterota bacterium | reverse complement strand
ACTTTGCCTTTCATACCCCATCGGGCATGAAAAACAGAAAAAGCCTGCGATTCCAGAAACGGCTCACTGACAAAGGCACAACGGATAAAACCAAAATGGGAAGCCTGGGTATCAGCTTCTTCTGCATACAAAATCAGGAACGGAACCAGGAGAATTAAAAAAACACTTAACACACAGAACTTCATGTTTTTCCTTAATGAACAAGTGTTTTATAAAGAGTTAAGATTCCAAGCGACATTGTCAGAATTCCAATTGCTATTTTAAAGATTTTGGGCTTAATCGTTTTTACAAAGAAAGCTGAAGGATACACAGATAGCACTGCACCAATAGTCAGGTATGGTGCCAAAGACCAATTCAGAGTCGAATCGGTGAAGTGGTATAAAAGCACACCTACCAGACAGGTGAGTCCTTCTGCAACAGAGGTGATGGCCACCGCATTTTTCCCGTCTACACCGGATAAAAGCTGTCCACTGGTGACAACGGGTCCGTAACCTCCCCCGCTGATCCCTTTATTGAAGGATGCTATGATGCCGAGCATACCAATCTTTTTCCATGAAAAAGCGTACATTTTATTGATTGTTAATAAGACAATCAGACCAATCACAAAGATCAGTCCGCCAATGTACAGTTTCAACCATAACTTTGGAATATTCACGGCTATTACTACAGCGATGACAGTACCAACAATGCTACAACTTGCAATGAGCAGAGCCACCTTCAGGTTCATTGGTAGCCCTTTTTTCATACTTGTTGTAAATCCCATTTCTTTAAATGCCCGATAGATCCGTTTTAAACTCATCGTTTTTGGCTTAAAATCGGCATTCCCTACAGCATGATGCGTAAAACCGGCCAATAAACCACTCACAAGTTCGGACATGAGAATGGCAGGGACAACCTCTAATGGTTCAAATCCCAGGAGTAAAAGCAATGGTGTAAGGGTTGTCCCGTATCCCATTCCAAGGGAAGAATCCACGAGTTCTGCAAAAAACGCGAGTCCTAACAATGCAAGTCCCACTTCAAAAGCTAATTCAAACATGTGATACACCTTTCATGAATATTTCTATCTATTTAGTCGTATTTAATTTAAAAAATTTTTCTACACCAAATCCGAAATGTGAGTCCCTTCCATAATTGTAGAGATATAATCTCTGATTTCACGAAAAACATCAATTAATTTTTGGTTTTGCTCAATGGGTGTTTTTTCATAGAAATAAACACTCACTGATTCCACCGGAGCCAGGGCACCATCCATCAGGCGTATGATTTCTGCCAGGGATATTTCTGAAGGACTCTTTCCTATTCGATATCCACCTTTCGCTCCCCGTTTACTGCGGACATAACCGGCTCTTTTCAAAATGAGAAGAATTTGTTCCAAAAACTTGCGGGGAATATTTTTTCTCCTGGCAATGTCTTCTATATGTTGAAGTCCTTCCGACTCCCGCTCTGCCAGATCTATCATAGCCAGGATGGCATATTCACTCTTGACAGATAATTTCATAATACTCTACTATTCTTATCGTTATTGTAATGATTAAAATATTCAATCACAAGTTTTTTCTCTTACATCGTAATTTGTTGCAAAGGCTACAAAGCAACCGTGGTGACTTAACGAGAGTCGTCCTTTCAAGGTTTCGTGACTGATTTTAAGTACTGGCGCACCAGATTTTTCCTTGCACCAACTGATTCTTTCATGCCACAACATTTTGTCCGGCCCAAAAAGTTTTCGAACTGTAAAGTCTCTTACAGCCTTGGATTGGTCCATATTCGCATCCCTACATGTCACATCGCTCTTTATCTGATCAAGAGTCAGGAACGGAGAATAGGCCAATGTGTGAATATAGGGTATGTTTCCTTCCTTACCACCATATCCCTTCTCTGTTTTCACTTTTAGAAAAAAATCACCATGACATAATACCTTTCCCTTATCAGGCATCACTTCAAAGGCATTCCACCAACCGGACATGTCCGGATTATATTGTTTACAAGCTTTATATGCTGATTCCTTTATGCTCCATATCATCCATAGTCTTTCGACATATTCAGGACTTCCCAGAGGCCATCGATTCAGATAATTTAGTTCTGAAGATGTGCAGGTACGCTCTGGAAAACGAGGATGGAAATTCTGAGCATCGGTGTGACTTAAATCCACAATGTCATTCCCAAGAACAAAAGAAATATTATGGTTTATGCTTTTCAAAATAGAGATCTTCCATTTCTTTGATCTTTTCAATAATAGTACGCGAAATGTCCCGTTCGGCACGTCTGCCTGTCTGCATACTTTGGGGTGTAATTACTTTAAAATCAAAATAAAGCGTATCTCCTTTCGGAGGCATATCCGACATCTTTTTTTGACTTTCAGCACGCATATACACACAGAGAACCCGATAATCAGGCAGGCCATTTAAAATTGTTCCGACCCCATAGCGGACATTTTGAACATTCACCCGGCCATCCGGACTCCGCCCGCCTTCAGGGAAAACAGTACACAATTCACCACGGGCAAGGAGATACCGAAGGGTATCCAGGACTTCCTTATGGTGTTCCGGGGATCCTGTCCGGACAATAGGGATACATTTTCCAAGATAAGTCACAAGCCGGTCCAATGGTTTTGTCCAAAAGTTTTCTTTGGCAGGAATATTCCAGGAAAAAAGCCTGAAATGACGCCAATAGTATGGAAGGGACGCAAAGGCATGATGAATGTAAATGGAATCTACTTTCGTCAGGTGATTGGCACAAATGAGAGTTGGGATCTTACTTTCTCCGGCAATCCGTTTGAATAGCATTCGGACTTTTTTTAAATCCCTGATCCGGTTTTTCTGAACATACTTCAGAATAAAAATGATCAGCGGAGCCAGAAGGGGAAAACAGACCCAATCAACCCATTTTTGTATGGTACAACGAAAACGTATTCTAAAGGGAGCAGAAATCTTGTGTACTTCCTTTTCTTTCATATCAAATAGGACCCGGCCGTAAGCAGCCGGGTCTTTTTGATGTACATGAGTCGTATTCATGACAGATTAAGGAGGTTTAAATTTTCCCGGCGATCAAAGAAACGGTATCGCCAATTGTCTGGACCTCATCGGCCTCATCATCCGAGACTTCAATATCAAATTCATCCTCAATGGCCAGAATTATGTCTACCAGCCGGGAAGAATTTACTTTCAGATCATTTAAGATATCCGTTTCTTTCGTAGCCGTTTTCAAGTCTTCTGTTTCACGCACATAAGGTTTGAGAATCTCAATAACTTTCTCAAAGATGTCTTTTTCTTCCATGATTTCCTCCTTTGTAGGCTTTCATCGTTGCTTTATTTGAATTTTCATCCTTCATATTTCTGAAAAACGACACATGAATTAACGTCGCCAAAGCCAAAACTGGCTTTAATCAGGGTTTTAAAATCTTTTTCTATTGTGTGATGTACAACCCGTTTTTCATACGGCTGAATTTTCTCATGCAAATCCTCACAATTGATTGAGCCATGAATAAATCCTTTATACACTTCGAGGAGTGACGCAACACATTCAATCCCACCTGCGGCTCCAAGACAGTGTCCCACCAACGATTTCGTTGAATGAATATAGGGTAAATCATCGGGAGCCCGTTCCAGTGCTGCTGCCCAGTTGGCAAGCTCCAAAGGATCAGCCATTGTTGCTGTCAGATGACCGTTAATAACATCTACATCACCGGTTCCGATACCCGAATTATGCAATGCCGTACGGATACATCGCTGAACACCTTCACCGTTCGGCGCAGACATGCTTCCGCCATTTCGCTGACCTCCGGAATTGACGGCACCGCCCAAAATCTCCCCGTAAATTCGGGCACCTCGCTGCTGAGCGCTGTCCAAACTTTCAAGAAGGAGGATACCCGATCCTGCACCTGGAATAAATCCTCCTGCAGTGGCACTCATGGGTCGGGATGCCTGTTCAGGTGCATCATTTTTCCCTGTATTCAGGACCCGCATAGCATCAAAGCCGGCCCATATATAGGGAGAAGACCCTTCGGCTCCGCCACACAACATTTTATCCGCTTTACCTTCGCGAATCCGTTCATATCCCATAATAACGGCTTCTGTCCCTGTGGAACAAGCACTGGAATTGGTAGTCACCTGATTTCCCAGGGCCAGGAATCCACTCAAGCGTGCTGAGACAGAACTGGACATGGTTTGTTCAACAACGGCAGATCCCAACCTTCTTGCCCGCCCTTCATTGACTTTTGGTATAATGATACCCAGCGTGTCCGCACCTCCAATACCCGTTCCAACAATAGCTCCTGAATCCCAATTGACCTGGTCATCGTCTGGTAGAGGGATGTTCAAACCGGCATCTGTCCAGGCATCAAGAGCTGCAATACCTGCGTAGCGCATAGACTCATTAAGCACATTCAGTATGTCCGTGGGAAAATATTCTTTTGATATTTGATCGAGATTATCGGGAATTCCTCCAACACGACATCCGAATTGGAGTTTTTCAAGGTGGGGAAGAAAACGAATCCCGCTTTTCCCTTGCCTTAAAGCTTTTTCAAAATTCTGTATACCATGGGCATTAGGGGCTATAATTCCCAATCCGGTTACAACAACACGTCTGTGATTCATATATCTGCTCCTATTCCGGCAAGGTGCCCCCGGGCTACGAGTGTCCCATCTTCCAGAGTCACCCATGCTTTACTTTTAATTTTACCCCGCCTGAAATACATCTTTTTCCCATAGATTAAAATTTTACTTCCCGGCGAAACCACATTAAAAAATTCAATATCACATTCCGTAAAAAGAGTCACCTTATTCAGGTCTCCTCCGGACACCATGGTTTCATATATCCCCAAAGCCACCACAGAAACCTGGGCCATAGCTTCGATTAGAATCACCCCGGGCATGGTGGGCCTTCCGGGAAAGTGGCCGGGGAAAAAAAATTCATCACCGGTTACCTTGTATTCACCGCTGATTTCTTCTGTTGACAGGGTATGGATTGCATCGACAAACCGGAAAGGGTGTTTTTGCGGTATGGTTTTCAGGACTTTTTCCCTGATATGGGCAGGAGCTTGTTTACTGTCCATCGCTGTTCCTCCTGAACCGTTTAAGAATCTTGTCAAGGGTTGATTCTTCGTGGGGTGGTAATCCTCCAATAGCGTGATCGGTCCGGATTGGATAATCTGAATAGGCAATATCCTTAAAAATTCCGGCTTTGGCATTTTTCATAACATAAACCTGTTCGTCATCCACAAACACTGTTCCATTCCCCACGGCAATCATGGCTCCGGTTTCTCTGATCTCACTGAAACGGCGGATTTCAATTTCATAGCGGACGACCCGGTTATGAGGTCGGATTTGTCCATTAAATTCCACGCCATCACATCCCAGCGCACGGCCGGAACCTGTTGCACCGTTCAAGGAACAATAGAAACCGATTAATTGCCAGATGGCATCCAATCCAAGTATGCCCGGTTGTACAGGATCACCCAAAAAGTGACATTGAAAAAACCAATCATCAATCCGAATATCTTTTTCTGCTGTGATATGGCCACGATGCCCACGCTTATCAACCCACGTCACACGGTCTACCATCAAGAGGGGCGGTGCAGGAAGACGGCCCATTTCTCCCGGAGCATCCTGAATCAAATGTCCATGGGCAAATGCAAGCAGTTGCTCCTTTTCAAAGGATGTGGACCTGAGAAAGTCCTGATATTTCATCATATGCCTCCTTTGTCATCCGGCAACATGTTCACCGCCATCTACGCGGATGATATCACCGTTAATCCAGGCTGCTTCTTCTGTACATAAAAGCGCAATGACATTTGCCACATCTTCGGGCCGGGTAAGCCGTTTAAAGGGATTTCTCAGCATGGCGGTAGAGGCAATATGGGCATGGCCTGGGATATGGCGCAATGCAGGGGTGTCCGTTACACCGGCCTGGATAATATTGCTCCGAATTCCATAAGGCGCCATTTCAACAGCCAGGGAACGGGAGATAGATTCAAGTACAGCCTTCGCTGCGCTTACAGGTGCATATCCCCGCCAGGATATACTGTTCCCTTCACTGGTAAGTCCCAAAACCCGTGCATCCGGCGCAAAAATGTTCCGAGAAAAAATATCCTGAACCCATCCCAACAGACTGGTCCCCATTGCATAAATCGTGTTGGAAAAATCTTCTTCCGAAGCCAGCCGATCCTGGCTATAAAAAGGAGGATCCACCATTGGATGAAGCCTGGTAACACCCACTGAAAACAGATCCTGAATAGCCGCTTCCAATTTTTCAGCAGATATCCCCAGTTTTTCTGCCAACAGGGCCCTGGCAGATGCCGGTTCACCCCCGTCTGGACACGGTGCAAGTAGTTTCAAATTTCCAAAAGCGATGGAATGGAGCAGCATTCGGACCTTTTCTCCCTCCCCCATGTTTTCCTGTAATGTGTTTAATACATCCTGACGGGCTTCGGGTTCCAGAGCATTTGTATTTATCGATAGAAATTTCACCCCAGAAGCACGGATGACATCAAAGTCTTCTTCGATACGTTTCATGGATCCCCGGCGATCCCGGTGAACCGCACAGATATTCATTCCTTGAGAAGCCAGTTTTTGGGCCGTTGCCAGACCAAAACCACTGGATGCCCCCAGGATTACACCCCAATACTGTTTATTTTCAAATAGCATAGTACCTCCATATTTTCCATACATACCAACGGCTTTCTGAAGAGTATCCATAAAAATCATGCATGGACAGTTTCTGCTGACATTTGTGCACTTTTTTCAGGACAACCTTCATTTTCTGACCGTATTTTGCTACATACGGCCTCATTGTCACTATGTTACGTTCGGATTGGGTTCCCTCCCGTGTCCGAAGCGTTGAATAATATAAGAACAAGAGTTGAGAGTGAAAAGGAAAACGTTTAAACGTTTGGAGATTAAGACGTTGTTTAGACGTTGATATGTTTAAATGTTGGGATGATGATACTTACAGGAGATAGTCGGCCGTAGACAGTCAACAGCAGATTGATTCAATTGGATGATTGGTTTGATTGGGGGATTGGTACGTCTCTGGCTCAACATTCAAACGCCTTCAGCAATCAAGAATTCAAGCGGCACTTCGTGGCGTTTAAAGATTCCAGGCATCGACATTTGAAGGCTGAGCAGCAACGTTTGAACACCGAACGACGTGAGGTACTTGAACACCACGAACTTGTGATTTAATGCGCTGGCGGTCGTATCGAAGTGTACCCTGGATTAAATCACACTCCCGTGCGTGCTCTCAGCGTTACAGCGAGCTTTGCGGGAAAAATACTTAAAACTTTTTGGAATAATTGTATTTTTCTTTGAGTTCTTCCAGCTTGGCTTCAATGGCGGCATTCCGAAGTGATGAAAGTTCATTGGCTCGAAGTGAATCCCGAACCTCTTCAAAAGGCCGGGTTTCAGATTTCCTGTCCAGAATTTTGATAATATGATAACCGAACTGCGTTTCAACGATATCGGTGATAGATCCAACCGGTTCAGAAAAGGCAGCTTCATCAAATGCCGGGACCATCTGTCCACGGGAAAAATTCTCATAAAGCCCGCCTTGCTCTTTAGAACCCGGATCTTCCGAATATTCCTTGGCTAATTTGGCAAAATCCTCACCGGAGCGGGCACGTTTGAGTATCCCTTCCATCTTTTTACGGGTTTCCGCCTTCTCCTCAGGATTCTGTCCCTGTGTTGAAAGCAGAATATGGCGAACGGATGCAGAAACCGGCGCTTTATAGGCTTCCTGCAAGACTTCCTCGGGGACGTCAATTTCAGGATCAATCACCTGCTCCAAATAAGCCTGAAATATTAATCCGTCCCGAATATCCTGTCGAACCATATCCATGGTAAACCCCTGAGATTCAATGTAGTCTTTGAATGCTTCTTCAGAACCGCCAAATCGGGGATTGGACCAAATCTGTTCCATCTCTGCCTGGATATCTTCTTCAGAGACTTCGATTCCCTGATCGGCCGCATCTGCCATGAGCATGTTTTTGTCCGCCAGAGAAATCGCCACCTGATTGATATAATTGACAATGTGTTCGGAGGGGACTTCTGTAATATCCAGCTGTCCATTGACTGCCCGGTAAAGTTCCGGCATTACATCATAATTGGTGATATTCCCACAATCCAGTGCAATCAATGTCACTTTTTCATCCGGCTTCAATACCGGAATACTGTCTGACAGTGATTTGAAAAATGTATATTCCGGAGCACTCTTCGAATACAGGACATCCTCGGATTCTTTGCTGCAACCTGCAATTAGTCCAAGAACGACCAGCGATACCATCAAGATTTTTTTCATTGTGATTCCTTTTTTTGTTTACTTCATCTTTGTAAAATACAATATAACCATTCAAATAACAATTTGAGAATTGAATTCTGAAATCTGAGTTTTTTCATTCCAGGTTGAAATCAGGTAAAGTACGATAGCTTTTGTAACAACAGCTGACCCGTCCCACTACCAAAAAAGTCTGCTTTCAAACTGTCAAAGACACTCAATCTCTTTCTAATACCGTTTCAACATCTTCTTGTTCCATGTTATTTGTTTTTTTGCATATTGCCGCGTTCGGATATTGATCCACTTTTCAGCTTCTTCAAGGCTATATTCACCCTGGATATGGGCGATCATCTCTTTATAACCAACAGTGTTGAGGGCATTGAGAGACGGACTATAGCCTTTATCCAGCAAAGAGCGAACTTCCTTTTCAAATCCCATTTCGATCATCTGCCGGGTTCTGATTTCAATACGCTGCCAGAGCACTTTCCGGGGGATGTCTGTCACAATAAAACGATATTCCCATGGGAAGGATTTTTTCTGGGAATCAAAATATTCTGTGGGTGTCTTTCCTGTCTGCTCAAGGATTTCCCAAGCTCTCGATATACGGCGGATATTATTGGGATCTATTTTTCCCCCATATTCGGGGTCACGTTCCTTCAAGCGTTTCCAAAGAATATCCCATCCTTCGGTTTCACCTCTCTGGCGGATTAATGAGCGGATTTCTGGGTCTGCTTTTTCCCCTTCAGGAATGAAACCCAACATGGCCTGTATATACAAGCCACTGCCACCACAGACGATAACTGGACGCTTTTCTTTCATAAAAGTGTCTATTAATTTCCGGGCATCCCGTCCAAATTCACCCGCACTGTAGTTCTGAGTGGGATCCAGAAAATCCATGAGGTAATGAGGGATACCTTTTTGTGCTTCCGATGTCGGCTTCGCAGTACCGATATCCATGTATTTATATACCTGTCGGCTATCGGCGGAAATAATCACACCCTTCTTTTCCAGGGCTATACGGACGGCCATTTCGGTTTTTCCCGAAGCCGTTGGACCTGTAATAATAATGAGTTCCGGTTGAATCATATTTTTTTCTGTTTAACCCGTAAATAAAAGCTGAAAATCCATGCAGCAATGAAAAGTCCCGCCAAGGCCACAACTTCATTTGTAAGAACTCCAGGATATCCTTTATAACGGATTTGGGTATAGGCACAGGCCGCGAAAAAGGGAAATATCACAAAGGGGATAGCAGAAGGCATTGCCCGGAAAATAATCCGGTATACCCAGACGGACAACAGATAGATCACCAGCCCCGATACAAACCAGCTTGTTATAGTATCCATAAAAAAGAGGGATGAAAAGCCGAACCCGGCGGCGAGAAACACCAAATGCCCATAAATTCGCTTACGGACACCCCCGCCCGTTAGTCGGTCCACGCCCCGAAAAAGTATCATAAAGACAACACAAAGGATGGAAAAAATCCATAAACGGGTAACCAGGAGATGCGCAAGGGGAATACGGGCATTAAGAGCTGAATAATCAGCCCAGACCGGTTGATAAAAGGTGAGCCTGTTTTGAACCAGAGCCAATATTCCCAATCCCCATAAACCGGCAGAAAAACCGATCCACATTGAGGGCTTATCCCGCATGTGATCTGATTCATAATCACGGACTATTAGAAAAAGCAGAGGCAGACAAAAGGCCAACACCAGATTGCGAATCACACCAAAGGCGACCCAACGAAATATCTGTCCCTGTAAGGGTTCAGCCGGATTCAGACCGAAACGTATATCCGGCCATGTGTTCCACAAATGAAAGAGCCCTGCCAATAAGAAAACCCCTCCCAAAAGGATCCATATTTTTTGAGACACCTGGTCATGATGATCATTTTGATACGCAGATATAGCCGTCACAATAAAGAGACCAAACAAGAAAACCACAGATAGGATTTGAATCAGATTCCGAAGGGTTTCCCGGTTCCGCTCGTCCCTTTCCCATTGTTCCGGAATGTGGATGTATCCTGGATTGTATTGGCTTATCTCGTTTCCGGAAACTGTTACACTCACCCTTCCTTCTCCTGAATTCAGAGGATATCTTATGGTATCAGCCCAAGTAAAGGTCCAGTCTGTTCGATTCGGCATTTTTTGGGGAGTAACAGATATTTTTTTCAGCAAGCGGGGATCGAGTCCCAGACGTGCCCGGAGAAAAGCATGGGCGGTTTTTTCTGCTTCTTCTTCAGAGAGGGATGGAGCGGGGCGGGCTTCCGGCAGGCGGTGGATGAAACGGCGGATTTCGCCATCCCCCACCACATAAATTCTGAACTCTTCAGCCCTTTCCGGCACATCTCCGGAGAAGCGTGCATACCGGACAATCCAGGCTGGGCCGGAAAGGAAGGAACCCATGAGTTGCCGGTACCCCGTTTCACCACCGCACTGCCGGGCGAAGCGGCCTTCTTGTTCCTGCGGTTTCACTACCCGTTCACTCACCATCCATACACTATCTGCAAGCTCAAAGCCCCGTTCGGCAAGGGCCGCTTCGGAGGCCCTCCGGGCCTCAGCCCGCCCCATCCACAACCCGGGATCCTCATTTTCAAAGGATGTGTGATGGTACCAAATCACAAGGAAAAGGAGTCCGGAAAGAAATAAAAATCCTCTTAACATGGGCGTTATTCGACCTGTTTTCAGAGGTAGCTCCGGTGATTTTTCTTTTTCAGGGATTTTTACAACAGGTTTGCCATTCAGAAATGAGGCTTTAATTTCTTGTTTCCCGAGTCTTAAACGGTGAAAATAAATGATCCCCAAGGGAAAAAGAGTCAGCAGGATCACCAAAATCCGATGTATCCCACTCCCCGGAGCCGATGTATTAAAAAGGGGCAAGGACATCCACACGACATCATACACAAAGTGAAGAATCACGCCGGGAAGGAGACCATAATGAAGATAAAGAAAGCCAAAGGCAAGGGATGGGATAAAAAGCTCCACGACCCGTGCATAGGCAGGTTGATTGGCATAGGAAGCGTGAGCTGCGCCAAAGATCAAGGCTTGTATCACCAGGGCAGCACCAATCCACCATTTTTTCCCCCCGAATCTTTCTCCCAGCAGAGCTGCACCGGCAAGAGGGATAGCCCTGAAGAGAGCTTCTTCCCAGAACCCGGCCTGGAGAGAAATGGCCAAAGGATTCAACCAGGGTAGGATATGAGCCAGAATATTGGGATCATAGAGGGGACTGGCCGGAGACCACCAATTCCAGTGATGGGATACCATCAAATAAAAAAATGTGGAAAAACCAAAAAATATCCCTGTAGACAAAATTCCAATCCAGGTTTGTTTATGGATTTCACCTGTCGCGGCAACCGGGCCACTCCATACCTTCCACAAACGTATGTGCTTCGGAAAAGCCATGCGTGTGAGTCCTTCAGCCACGGCAAAAGTAAGGGTCATGACACAAGCCAGTACCGTACCCGAAAGAATAAAACCCAAAACCTGTTGGAATACAAAACTACTTTTTGACAGAGCTGTATCATAATTCATCCAGATCAGAGGCCATTGGTTAAAAAGAGCAGCAATCTGCAGGATGGCAATTCCCCCGCCCCAATAAAGAGCAGGTTTCCATTTTACACCATGTCGTTTTAAAAGGAAGAATAACCCTGCCAATCCTCCTATTCCCAGAAAGAGGAACATGGCCACCAATCCCGCATTTGCAATGGTTCGATTTGCCGCCCTCATGTTTTCATACCGCAAGTGAAAGGCCTCGGGCACTTCAACATACCTTTTTATCTGGGTAACTTTATTTCCGGTAACGGTAAAGCGGATCCGGTAACGGCCGTCCTTACCCAGGGAAATATCCGTCCGTTCATAGACGAATACATGATCCATCCGCCCACCGGGTTTGATTTCTGATGAGACTTCCACCTCGTCATAGGCTTGAAGGGGAATATTATAAGTTCTGGCCATATCAGCAACCAATGACCGTGCTTCCGGTTCAGACAAGATGGGACCGGGATCATCCTCTGGAACTTTCTCATAGAATCCATACACGTTCCCATTGGGTGCCAGGCGGACCAGACATTCCGCTTCCTGGCGTTCCTGAAAAAACCTGACAAGCCAGGTATAGGGTTCATAGAGGGTATCCGCCAACATATCCCCGAAAGCCTCTTTTCCTCCGGCCTCCAATTCAGTATAATACTGGACTTCCTGATCCAGATCAAAGCGAACCGCAATCTGAATATCATGTACGGAAAATCCACGGGATTCGGCTGTTTGCTTTGCTATCCTAACAGCTTCTTCCCGGTCTGTTTCCACCTGAACATTTACGACCGGAAAAGCATCGGTAAACTTGAACCACGTGTAAACACTTCCCGTAATAAAGAGGGTGATCAAGAGAAACCATGCTATAAAAGGTTTATTCCGGATCATGTAATTTCCCTTAATTTCTTTCAAACCGGCGGTCCAGTTCATTCAGTGTAAGCCGGATAATTACTGGTTTACCGGAAGGAGAAAGGTAAGGATTATTCGTTTGAAACAGCTCGTCCGTGAGTCTTTGCATTTCAGCGGGAGTCAGTTCTTCACCTCTTCGAATTGCTGCCCTTTCCGCATAGGCCAGAGCAATTTTTTCACTGACGGGATTGTGTAAACGACGGGAATTTTTATAATCATCCAGAATCTGCAAAACCACTTTTCCTTCTTCCAGCCACTGCAAATCCGCCGGTACAGCTTCAATGAGGATAGAATACCTGGCAAATTCCCGCATGGAAAACCCTAGTTTTTCCAAAGACGGAACCATTTCCAAAAGGATGGAAAAATCGTCAGGTGACAACTCAAGGGTAACGGGAAACAGCAGTTGCTGGCTGGCCGAGGACGACGCTTGTTGCAAAGCTTTAATAGCTCTATCGTAAAGGATACGGGTATGGGCTGCCCGTTGATCAATAACAACGACTCCACTGGAAATTTGTGTAAAGATATACTTTCCATGAGCCTGCCAAAAATTCCGCTCATTCAGCAGGGGATGCACATCATCCGGTGTTCCCTCTGTTATACTTTTTTCAAAACGTCGTATCCGATCATCCAATGAAAACTCATTGGCTGAAAATGAAGACTTTTCCGTTCCCTGGAACGTTTTATCCTTTTCGTTCTTCCCGGAAAACGAAAGCTGTTCTCCTTCAAACCGGGGAGGAGCTGCAGCAGGCGCTGACCGTTTTCCAGGGAAAAAATCCTGTTTATTCAATTCGCCGGATTGGTTGATTCCGGATAAATCTCCCGTCCACTCGCGGAGGGCTAATTCACAGCTTTGGCGGATAAATTGATAAATTTGCCACTCGTTTCTGAATTTCACCTCGGTTTTTGCAGGATGGACATTTACATCCACTTCTTCAGGCGGCAGTGAGAGATAAAGAACAAAAAAGGGGAATTCTCCTTTATCCAGGTGACCACCGTATGCAGCGTAAACAGCACTGTTCATCATTCGATCGGTCACCAGTCTTCCGTTTACATAAAGATACTGCTCACCGCTTTTGCGGCGGACCAGTTCCCGGGTACCCATAAACCCTTTCAGGGACAGGGGCGGTTCTTTCTCGTGAACCGTCATACAATTTTCCGTCAACCGTTTAGAAAATATCCGGTTCAGCCGGGAGGAAAGATCTTCCGGCGGCAAAATATAGACATCTTTATCATTGGCACTCAGGTGAAAACGAATATCCGGCCGGGCTAAGGCAAAACGCCGGACAATTTCCACAATATGTCGGTATTCGGCATTCGCCGATTTAAGAAATTTTTTTCTCGCCGGTGTGTTGAAAAAAAGATTCCGAACGGCTATAGATGTCCCCCGTTTCATAGCGGCACCTTCCAACCGATCGACTTTTCCACCATTGATTAATAGCCTGAAGCCCTCACCTGTCTCGTTAGGGCAGGTTCTGGCATCAATACGGGATACGGAAGCAATACTGGCAAGCGCCTCTCCCCTGAATCCCAGTGTTTTGATAGCCACAAGATCTTCTATATCCAAAAGTTTACTTGTCGCATGTTGCTCAAACGCCAGCAGCAGGTCATCCCGGTCCATGCCTACACCATTATCCACAACCCGAATCAACTCACGCCCTCCATCTTCAATCTGAATCACAATGTCCGTTGCCTTTGCATCCAGACTGTTTTCTATTAACTCTTTAACAACGGAAGCAGGCCTTTGTACCACTTCACCGGCCGCAATACGATTACTTAACGATTCGGACATGATTTGAATGACAGGCACAGGATTCTCCATACTTTTTGTGCAAAGGGGAAATTACAGTTAAAGGAATGAGAATTCAATTGTGAAAGAATGGTAACAGGTACTCAACCCTATTCATAACGAGCAATATATTATTAATAATATTATCTTGTTTTTGACCATCTCGGTTGTTATTTTATCCCCGGGGGGGTATAAAAATAGAATTTATCCTATATATTGTGAACATTATTTTGTATTGAACTCCGGGGATGGATTAAAACTCGCACATTATTTTACTTCTTTTTCATACCTCCACTCTAATGATTCTTTTCTTGATTCACATCTTCGGAATGAATAACATCAACCCATGAACACTGAAAGCACCAAAATCTTACTTCATACCTGTTGCGCCCCTTGCGCCACGGCTTCAACACTCCGGTTGTTAAAAGACGACTATGATGTGACCTTTTTTTTTAGCAATTCCAATATATTCCCCCGGGAAGAGTATGAAAAGCGTTTGGAAAACACCCGGAAACTAGCGGATATTTTGCATGTTCCCCTTATAGAAGACGATTATGACCATGCATCCTGGCGGCAGTGGATTCGCGGACTTGAAGGGGAACCGGAACGGGGAAAACGGTGTGAAAAATGTTTTTATTTCAGTCTTGAGCGGACTTCAACAAAAGCAAAAGAACTCCACATTCCTTACTTTACCACCACTTTAACCATCAGTCCATATAAAATTTCTTCTGTCATTTTCCAAATCGGCCGGCAATTCCCTGGTTTTGTAGAATACAATTTTAAAAAGAAAGATGGTTATAAGAAAAGTATTGAGCTAAGTCGAAAATGGGATTTATATCGGCAAAATTATTGTGGGTGTGAATACTCTATGAGAATTGAGAGTAAATTCTGCCAACACTATTCAGGGAGGGTTAAAGGGTCAACTTTTAACTCTTAAATAAGTATTCCCGCCAACGTTGCTGTTGTCCAGCTTGCCAGTGCGCCGCCAAACATGGCTTTCAAAGCCACTCTGGAAAGATCGGCTCGGCGTCCTGGTGCCAGAGCACTGATTCCCCCCAGCTGAATGGCAATAGACGAGAAATTCGCAAAACCACATAACGCATAAGTAGAAATTATCTGAGCCCTTTCTCCTAAAACATTTGAATGAATATAGGTCCCCAGATTACCGTAGGCCACAAATTCATTTAATGAAAGTTTAATGCCCAGCAGATTTCCCACAAGGTGAGCTTCATTCCAGGGGACACCCATCACAAAGGCAAGGGGTCTTAAAAGGTTTCCAAAAAGTGTTTTGAGGGAACCGGGAAAAATACCGGCATATTCTTTGGTAATAGGTGATGAAACGGTTTTGGCGGTGTACTCATAGAGGACACCGCCCAAAAGTCTTCCATCGATCAGCATATCCAACCAGTTTAAAAAGACATCAATCACAGCAATTAATGCAATAAATCCCAGGAGCATGGCTCCTACATTCACCGCCAGTTTCAGCCCGTCAGTAATTCCCGAAGCGGCGGCATCAATCACATTGGCATTCCGGGGCATTTCCGGCATTTCTACCGTTCCGGCGGTCTTGGATTTTTGTGTTTCTGGAAAAATAATTTTACCTATCACCAGAGCCGCCGGGGCAGACATAACACTGGCAGCAATCAGGTGACCGGCATTGATCCCCATGGCAATATAACCGGCCAGAACACCACCGGCAATGGTCGCAAAACCACCAACCATAATGGTTAAAAGTTCACTGTTCGTCATATCCTTAATAAAAGGTTTGATCAAAAGAGGAGCTTCTGTTTGCCCCACAAAAATATTTGCCGAACAGCTAAGGGTTTCGGCCCCTGATGTTCCCATGGTCCATTGCATAAATCGAGCCATGGCCACAATCACCTTCTGCATAACCCCCAGATGATAGAGAATGCTCATAAACCCTGCAAAAAAGACAATTGTGGGGAGTACCTTAAAGGCAAACTGATATCCAAATCCGGGCCAGGTATCCACTGCTGGAAAAAAATATTGTGTTTCCACCAAGTTCCCAAAAAGAAAAGCAGCTCCGTAATTGGACATGTTCAGGAATTCGGCCACTTTGTTACTGAAGGATTGGAAAATCAATTCTCCGTCATATCCACGACTTATGGGGAGTGTAAAAATGGCCACGATGAAAAGAAGGGAAAGGATTTGGGAAAAAGTTCGGTTTTTCAGTTTATTAAAGAGGATGATTCCCAGCAATAACAGGATTAAAACCAAGGCACCGTGGGCTATTTTATACACAAAAAACCAAACAATGCCGGGAATAAGTGTCCAGCCCAGTCCTTTCAAGATCGCCAGCCCCCTTTTTTCAGGTATCTTCAGTTCTTCCTTAAACTGAAACAGAACAATGAGAAAGGCCAGGATCCCCATTCCTATAAAGCTGAACAGGCCTTTTTGAAGAATAATCACGGCAAAAAGCAATTGCAGGCCCATACCCCAAATGACGGTGCGGATTTGGATTTTTTTCCGTTCATAGGACATCAGCCAGGCGATAAAGAGCAGGATAAACATTCCAAGGAGACTAATTAGTTTCATAAGAAATCCTCTTTGAAAAATATTATTCGTCTTTTGGTGGTTCAAAACAGTGACGGCACCGGGCTTCATAAATTTCATCGGCGCCCACTTCCACCAGTTTGTCCGAACGTGTTAATCGTTGGGTATAATTGGCAGGAGCCCCGCAACGCATGCAAATGGCCAGGGGTTTTGTAATATATTCCGCCAGAGCCAGGAGTTCAGGCATGGGAGGAAACGGACGGCCCCGATAATCTTTATCCAGGCCGGCTATAATCACCCGTTTCCCGCTGTCTGCCAGTTTTTGGGCAATTCCCACAATATCCGCACTTAAAAACTGCACCTCATCAATTCCGATCACCTGGGCAAAAATGGCATGCTGCAGGATATCCTCCGGTTTATCGATGACAATGCTGGGCAATTGTAAATGGCTGTGACTGACAATATTATCATCATCATAGCGATTGTCAATCCGGGGTTTGAATACCACAACCTTCTGTTTGGCAATTTGCGCCCGGCGCAATCGTCGGATGAGTTCTTCCGTTTTGCCACTGAACATACTGCCACAGATCACTTCGATCCAACCACCTTTGTGAGGATACCAGTCACCGACCATGAGATTCCCTTAATAACCATTTAATTTTCGTTTTCAACACATCTATTGCCACATAATTTTCCGCCCCCTGAGGGATAATAATATCCGCGTACTTTTTGCTCTGTTCCACGAAGGTTTCATGCATGGGACGGACCGTTTTATAATATTGTGTAATTACATTTTCCACACTTCGCCCCCGTTCGTGAATATCTCTTTGCAAGCGTCGAATAAAACGCACATCCGCGTCGGTATCCACATAGATTTTAATATCCAGAAGAGACCTCAATTCTGGATTGTCCAGAATCAGGATCCCTTCCAAAATAATCACCGGCTGTGGATAAATCCGACGGGTTTCTTTCCTTCTGGAATGGGTTTTATAATCATACTGGGGAGCTTCAACCGGTTCCCCCTTTCTGAGGGATTTCAGCTGACGAATAAGAAGTGAAAATTCCACGGAATCGGGATGGTCAAAATTCCAGTCCGACGCTTTAATCCGGGAATCTTCCGGGATATTCCGGTAATACCAGTCCTGCTCAATGACAATGGCACCCTTGTCTTTAAAATCCCGTGCCAGTGCACTGGCGACGGACGTTTTACCGGATCCGCTGCCTCCTGCCAGACCGATGACAACACACGCTGTATCACCCATGTTTCAAATTCTTCTCGTCAAAGGCCGCCGGCAAAAGTTCTGACGTTTTCATTCGCCGGGTTACTGTTCCCGATTCATCCACCATAATCACGTCAATATCACCACAGACATCCCAAAGGACCTGTCTGCAGGCACCACAGGGACTCACACCGCCGGGACTTGCCACGACCAGTTTATAGAAAGTATCCTCCCCTTCAGCAATCGCCCGGGCTACAGCATTCCGTTCAGCACATACGGAAAGTCCGTATGAACTGCTTTCTATGTTAACACCCGTGTAAATTTTCCCATCCTTCCCTTCAAGAGCTGCACCTACATAAAATCGGGAATAAGGCGCATGGGCCTTTCCCCGCACTTCACAGGCCGCCCGGATTAATGCGTCATCATGCTTCTCTTTCATGTAACCGATCCTACTTTTTATTCGATGATATGAAATTTAACAATTTTTTTTCGCTCATGCCCTGCATTATCCTTGAGAATCCATTCCAAGGTATGCTCACCTGCCGCCAGCTGCCGGGGCATTTCAACTGATGCAATCTGTGTGGGTGCATTGTAATAGTAAATCATCCAGGTTCCGTTTAACAGGACCACAAGATTTTCCGCATTGATACCGCTCAGATTATCCGAGACTTCAACCCAGGCTTTTTTCAAATCCTTTAAATAATAATGTCCGCCGCTTTCCGGAAAGTCTTTTTCAAAAACCGGCGCTTCCAGATCTCTCACCAAAGCATAAGTCCCGCAAGACCGTGTTCGGGTCCGGTAATAGTCTTTTTCAGGTTCCGGATCCTGGCTGACAAGAACCCATTTTCCACCTTCTTTTGCCCGATACAAGCCCGTCTGAGCATGCCAGGGATAGGTGGGATCACTCCGGAGTGCAATTTCCAGGACTCCGTTTAAAGGCTGGTCCATGGGATGAAGAGAATAGATCTTTGATATGATCTCTCCCCCTTCAGGATCCTTTCCTTTTTCCTCCGTGCTGATCCAGGAAATCACATCCCGAAAAAATGTGTTTTCCGGAATAATAACCCCAAACTGCTCATCATCAGAGCGAAATGAGATTCTTTCAGTCGTTTTTACCACATAAGGAGAAATATTCCATACCATCTCCCATTCGTTATGATGGTAATCATAAATATTTAATTTGCGATAAGTTGCAAATTCTTCAGGTGGAATTAATGCCGTCCGTGCACGGCTTGCTGTCACCGCCTCCCAGTCCAATGGTGTGCAAGCTCTTCCCTCAAGAGACAAAAGCAAAGAAGGGGGGAGAACCATGTTGGATTCAATTTCAAAAAGGATGCCCGCAGAAAAATGACGGGGAACAACCCGGATCAACGCTTTCGGATAGTTTTCCGGATTATAGAAATGTTTCAAAAGGGGGGGTGGCACCGGTCCATGTTTGGGGATTACCCTTAGCAAAAGAGCGCAGTTTTCTTCCTCTGCTTTCATTTTCAGGTTTCCGTTTACCAGAGAACCAAGGGTTCTGTTGATCTGTGCTTCTTTATGTCCATAAGGATTATATTGTTCAATCAGAAGTTGTGCATTGGGATATTGTTTAAGGTAGCTGGTGTCCACGGAAACCGTGTAAACATCTCCCTGTTTATCCAACTGACAGGGATTACCAGGGGTTTCAACACCTTTCAGTGCAATTTTTACACCGGCACGGTTACCATTGGCATCCCGAATCTGGATCACACAGGTGTGAACACCTTCTTCCACTGTCAGATATCCCCCGTTTTTACTGCGATAAAAGGAGAGATTTTCGGTGCTTTCAAACGTGAATAAGCGGTAAAAACTCCCATTCCCCTCGTAAAACAGGCGATAATTCCTGTCCTCGTGCATCCAGTGGGTCTGATCCCAATCTAATTTATCAAAGCGGCTTTCGAAAAGATCCTTCCCGTCCAGATACAGGCTGATAGAATAGACCCCGTTTTTGTTATGGGGATAATTTCCCCGATCCCAGGCTTTCAAACTAACACCAAAGGTCCCGTGAAGATATACCGTGTCATTCAGGGTATACGTGTTTCCTTTTTCTGGGATGAGCGGAAAAATCATGCCATCCGGTGAGCCATTGACACGGGCTCCCGGATTTAGGGGGATAAAGGCAATTTCTACTGGTTCCGGGGCCACATCATCTTCAATGGGGAACCCGTTTAGAAGTGGATTCATAGGAAAATTGGACGAGTCCCGAATTTCAAAATGAATATGGGGAATAACCGTGCCTGAATGGCCGGAATAAGCTACAATATCTCCTTTTCGGACAGGGTATTCATCTGGATTTAAAACCAGTTCGAGAAACACCTTTTTTGAGGAGAGCTGTTCGCTTTGTACCCGGGAAGCAATACGGCCGTGAAAAGAATCCAGATGAGCCAATACGGCAATGCGATTGTCTTTCAGACGGATGTACAGGGCTTTACCATACCCTGTGGGGCTCACAAGCACCCGCTCGATATACCCATCTTCTGGGGCAAAACACGCATAGCCGTCCCGTGCCCAGGTTTTAATATCAATCCCGGAATGAAAATGCCCGCTCCGGGTTTCACCAAAGGTTCCGCTGAGGAGCCGTGTCGCTTCAGTAGGCCATAGATAATCCCCTGCAATTCCCAATACAGGGATAAAAAACAGCATACCTTTCAGTAAAGATGAAAAACGCATAAATAATTATTTTTTCTTTAGTTTCAGAAACTTCCGTTTCCCGATTTTAAGCACCGCCTCACCTTTCATGAGTGGAACCGCCTGTATATCCGTGATTTTTTCACCGTCCAGGGATACTCCGCCCTGTTTCATCAGTCGTTTGGCTTCTCCGGACGAAGAAACCTGACCAGCCTCAACCAGGATATCCATGATTCGTTCATTTGGCGATACGGTATATTCCTCCATCTCATCGGGTACACCGCCCTTTACAAAAACTTGGTTGAAATGATCACGGGCTTTGTCTGCATCTTCTTTGGAATGGTAGCGCCGGACCAGATGCCAGGCCAAATCGTGTTTGGCATCCCGGGGATTTTTCCCTGTGGCCAGATCCTTTTTGATTTTCTCAATTTCCCAGGGAGATAAATCGGTTGTCAGAACATAATAACGGAGAATCAATTCATCGGGGATGGAAAGTGTTTTACCGTACATTTCTTCGGGAGGATCGGTCAGAGCAATGTAATTTCCCAGGGATTTGGACATTTTTTCCACACCATCCGTGCCTTCCAGGATCGGCATGGTGAGAATCACCTGTGGATTCTGACCATACTCTCGTTGAATATCCCGGGCCACCAAAAAATTGAATTTCTGATCTGTACCGCCGATCTCCACATCAGCCCGAATGGCATAACTGTCATAGGCCTGAGCCAGGGGATACATGAATTCATGGACCGAAATGGGCATGCCTTCCTTGTACCGTTTGGCAAAATCATCCCGTTCAAGCATGCGGGCAACGGTATATTTTGACGATAAAACAATGACGTCTTCAAAAGTAAGCTTGTTCAGCCAGTCTGAATTATAATGTATTTCAAGCCGTTGGGTATCGAGAATAATCCCCGCCTGGTCAAAATAGGACTGGGCATTTTCTTTGGTTTCTTCCAACGTCAGGGCGGGCCGTGTTTTGCTTTTTCCCGAAGGGTCCCCAATCATGGCAGTAAAATCACCGATAATCAACACGGCCTGGTGCCCCAGATCCTGGAAGTTTCTCAGCTTGTTGAGCACCACACCGTGGCCGATATGCAAGTCCGGCCGGCTTGGATCAGCACCCAGTTTAATCCGCATAGGTGTGTGAGTTTTGATGGACTGTTCAATTTTCCGGACCATCTCCTCTTCAGGGAGTATTTCTTCTGCCCCTTTCCGGATCAGCTCCATCTGTTCATTCAGTGAAGGAAATGTGATCATGATCTACCTTTTCTGTTTCATCATCCGCTCTATGGTCCGTTGGGATTCTTTCTCCGCCAGATCCCTCCGTTTGTCATAAAGCTTTTTCCCTTTTACCAGTGCAATTTCCGCTTTCAGGTGATTTTTATTCCAATAGACTTTCAGAGGAACGATCGTGAGTCCACCCTCATCCTTTTTCTTTCGCAGCTTCCTTAGTTCATCCCGGTGAAGCAGAAGTTTCCGGGGCCTCAGGGGATCATGTTCTTCATATCCCAGGTGGGAATAGGGGGCAATATGACACTGAAGGAGGTAGAGTTCTCCCTCCTGAAAGTAGCAATAGGCTTCTTTCAGACTGATTTTTCCTTCCCGGATGGATTTTACTTCCGAGCCTTTGAGGGCCAGACCGGCTTCCAATGTTTCCAGAATATGATAATCATGAAAAGCCCGTTTATTTGTCGCGACTGTTTTAATCATCGGTGGAATTTAAAGGGAAAAGTGGAGTTTACCAATCACTTAGCGATAGGTAAGGACCCGGGGAATCTGTTCCGAATTTCCATTGAGGATCATGCCCACAAGGCCATAACAGGTGACGAGAAAACTTCCCCCATAACTGAGAAAGGGAAGGGGTTTACCTGTCACCGGCAAAATTCCCACTGCCATACCGATATTAATGAAGAAGTGGAACAACAACACAATAGTTCCCCCTACAATAAGCATAGCTCCGAATTTATCCCGGGCCTGATAAGCCATTCTAAACCAACGGGTAAAAAGGGTAAAGAAGAGAATGAAGAGGATAACAACCATAATAAAGCCCAGTTCTTCGGCAATGACGGAAAAAATGAAATCTGTATGTTGTTCCGGCAAAAACCGTAAATGGGTCTGGGTTCCGGCCATGAAACCTTTCCCCCGGAGTCCACCCGAACCGATGGCAATTTGCGACTGCAGCACCTGATAACCGGCGCCCAAGGGATCCATTTCGGCATTAAACATGGTGAGAATCCGGGTTTGCTGGTAGGGCTTTAAATGATTCCAAATCAGGGGCGTAATCAGGCCGACACCAATATTACCGATAAAAATGCCTGAGGATGCAAAAATATTCGTCTGGTTGAAAAAGATAATCAACCCCAAAAGGATACCCCAGATGGTAAATGCCGTAAGATTGAATGCCGCCACAACGGTGATCATGGGTGCAATCAATAAAAAAATATAATACACCCGGTAACCCGACGCATAAAGCATACCAATAAAAACGGCCAGATATACAAGAGATGTCCCCAGGTCTGGTTGAATAAACACCAACACGAAAGGAATAAGTGTTAAAATCAACGGTTTAAACACATACCTGAAAGCCTCGGTGGAATTTTTCGTAGTGGAAAAATACCGGGCTAAAATGAGGATGAGAAAAAACTTCATGAATTCTGAGGGCTGGACTCTGACAATTTTCAGATCAATCCATCGGTTTGTTTCAGCAATGGTGCCCGATGTGAAAAAAGGAATCAGTAACAACAAAACACCGACAATATAAAAAAACCAGGCATTGCTCAGTAAAAATTGTTTGGGTGTTATATAAATCAGCACAAAAAAACCGAGCCCCAAAAAGAGTGCAATCAGCTGGATAACAAACTGGGAGGACCCTTGATCTGTTTTACCTGCACTGGACGCACTGTAAATGGAAAAGAGTCCGATAATGGTCAACACAAGGACAATCGCCAATGTCAGGAAATCCAATTCTGATATTTTATCCCGTAGATACTGAATATTGTTCTTCAAAAAGCGCTCACTTTCCAAAAATAATCAAAAATTTTCCGGGCCATGGGAGCTGCAGAACCGCTGCCGGATTTCCCGTTTTCAACAAACACGACAATAGCATATGGAAATTGTGCGTCTTTCACAAAACCAATAAACCACCCATGGGCATCCCCATGTGGATTCTGGGCGGTACCGGTCTTTCCGTATACCTCAAGATGGGGAATATTTGCCACTTTGGCCGTCCCGTTTTCACCAGCCACAACCCGTCGCATGCCTTCGTGGATCACATCCCAAACCTGCGCATGGACACCCCGCACAGAATCCTCCGGAAAAGAAAGCATCCGGAGTTTTTCTTCTTTTATATCATAAACCGCACGGCCCACATGAGGTGTGATAATTTTCCCCTGGGTCGCCAAAAGACAGGTATATCGGGCCATATCAATAGGAGTTACCAACACATCTCCCTGGCCGATCACCATATTCAGTAACAATCCTACCGTCCAGCCGTTGCGTCCGTATTTTTCATCCAGGTACCGTTTGTCCGGGAGAATACCGACTTTTTCTTCAGGGATATCAATTCCGGTCAATGTCCCCACACGAAAAGCATGGCCATATCGGTACCAGCGTTCCAATCCCACCTCCTGAATCAGATTATAAAAATAGACATTACAGGAATTTTCAATAGCTCCGTATAGATCCAGCGTCCCATGACCCGTTTCTTTCCAGCATTTGTATACCCTTCGTCCCAGGCGATAGGACCCGGAGCAATGATATTCCTTGGAGGGAGAAATGACATGTTCTTCAAGAGCCGCAACAGCACCCACGAGTTTAAAAATGGAACCCGGTGGATACAGTCCTTGAACTGTTCGGTTAATCAAGGGTTTATACGGATCATTCAGCAGAGCTAGCCAGTCATCCGTCTCAACGGTACCGGAAAAAATCGCCGGATCAAACCCCGGCTGGGATGTCATGGCCAGGATTTCGCCGTTGGTATAATCCAAAACGGTGACGGAAAAAGGGAGAGTATCAGCCAGGGATTCCACATAATTCTGCAAATCCATGTTGATCGTCAGATAAAGGTCATTCCCCGGAACAACCGGAATGCTTTTGGAAAAATCCTCGCCGAAATCCATCCCATAGGCATTAACACGAACATGCCGGGTGCCATTAGTCCCTTTCAGCTCTTTTTCGTATGACTTTTCAACACCTTTGACCCCGATATAATCACCGGGGCGATATCCCTGATTGCTCAGCAGTTCTATGCTGTTTTTATCGATTTCCGCCGTATATCCCAAAAGATGTCCGGCCTGAACACCCTGAGCATATTGCCGGGTTGGCCGGGATGTCAGGGTCACACCCGAAAGTTCCAGTTGATACTCCTCAATCAGGGAAACGGTCCTAAAATCCAGACTGGAAGCAATTTTAGCCGGACGGTAATATCCGTTCATGTTTTTTTCCATCCGTTCTTTGAGTGTTTCCGCGGGGACATCCAGTATCTCCGACAAAACTTCCCAGGTGTGTTCACTCTGTTTGATTTCAAAGGGATAAACTTCCAGATCATAGTTGGACTGATTATAAACCAACGGCCTGTTGTAGCGGTCGTATATAATGCCCCGGGGTGCGGGAACATTGTATTTACGATACATATTTTCAACAGCCGCAGAAGAAAGGTCTGAATATCTGCGAATTTGAAGATCGTAAATTCTGAATAAAAGGATCCCAAAAAGGAGGGTGGTTATCCCAATGAGGATATAATACTGGACCGGTGTAAGTGTATTCTCATGTGATTGGGCCATTACTCAGTTTCCGGATAGAGCGGAATAAAATAATTCGCCAGTAAAAAGAGTCCCCCTGTATAGAGAAACTCCGGCAGGCTGTAGTTGATCAACACATAATTAAAATCCACAGGCATTTCAATAAAGAGGGCCCCGTTAAAGACGACATGACTCAGAAAAATCAGGAGGACCGATGAAATGGTGGAAAAAACCCGGACCCGGAGGAAAGACTGATGGATCAATTGAGCCAGAATATAGCCAGAAAATGTTTTGATTAGCGGTGAAAGTCCCAAAACCGATGGATGGAAAAGAATATCCTGTAAGATTCCCAGCAAAAAAGCCGCCCATACAGTCTGGGTGGGAGAAAGGCGGAAAGCCAGATAGATAAGCAGGATAAAGAAAAGATCCGGACGGATGCCCTGTATATCCAATACTTCATTGAAAAAGAACTGAATGAGAATCGTACCCAGCACGGTAAGCAAGAGTTTTATGTAGGGGTGAGAATTCATTCCAGAATAATAAAAACCTCTCGAATTTGGTTAAAGTTGACCAGAAAATCTCCATAGACAATATGGGTAAAGCCATCGGGGGCTGGAGATAATTCACGAACAACCCCGACAGGTAAATCGCCAGGATAAATATCAGACATTCCTGATGTAACCACAAGATTGCCCGGTTGGACGGACATGGTATTGGGAATATCAGCAATCAGGAAGCGGTTGCCTCCGTACCACTGGAGGATTCCTTTGGCACCGGAGGGTTCAATGCGAACACTCAAGCGTGAATTGGGATCGATAAGGAGCTGAGCCAGGGATGTGGATTCTCCCGTGTAGAATATTTTACCGATGACACCATCCACATTCATGATGGGGTCGTTCACCTGAACGCTGTCTTTTTCCCCCCGGTTCAACAAGAGACTATTGACACTTTTATGGATTCCCTCTGATAAAACCAGAGCTGAGAGCAGGTTGTATTCAGACCGCTCTTTAAAATCCAGCATTTGTCTCAATCGCTGATTCTCATCGACCAGAGAAGCAAAACGTGAGGCTTCCTGGCTTAGATGAATCAAACGTCGGCTAAGGATCTCATTGGTTTTACGGGTTTCCATCAGGTCCCTGAACCAGACCACTGGCTCTTTCACCGGTGCAAGCACATCCCCGGCCCATATTTCCAAATGACGGATTGCTGGATGGGATGTTTGAGTAAAGATGATAAAAGACACGAATAAAAGGAAAGCTGTAGAAATCTGGAATCGTCTGTTTAAAAAGAAATCTATGATTCTTTTCAGCATTACACCAGTATTTCTCTATATTTATCGACATCCTCCAGCACTTTACCTGTCCCTATGGCAACAGAGAGGAGGGGTTCTTCTGCAACATGGACGGGTAACTCTGTTTCAAGCCGAATACGCTCATCCAATCCCTTTAAAAGCGCACCGCCCCCTGTCAGGATAATTCCACGGTCCAGAATATCGGATGAGAGTTCAGGAGGTGTATTTTCCAGGGTCCGTTTGATACCACTGATCATCACATCCACTGTTTCCCTCAGGCACTCACGGATCTGTTCTGATGTCACGTCGATGGTCCGTGGAATACCCACCACAAAATTCCGTCCCTTGACGGACATGGTTTTATCTTCAACTTTTGTTGCAGACCCAATATTCAGTTTAATTTGTTCAGCCGTCCGTTCACCAATCAGCAGATTGTGTTCTTTTCTGAAATACTGAATAATGGCTTCATTCATCTCGTCTCCGGCAACCCGCAGACTCTCTTTGGTAACTACACCGTTCAGGGCAATGATGGCAATTTCCGTGGTTCCTCCCCCGATATCCACAATCATGTTGCCCACCGGTTTTGAAATATCAATGCCAATACCCACGGCAGCTGCAACCGGTTCTTCTATCAGATAAATTTCCCGGGCATTTGCCCGTTCACCGCTCTCTTTCACTGCTCGTTTTTCTACTTCGGTGATTCCCGAGGGGACACATATCACGATGCGGGGACGAGCAAACCGGGAGATGTTAATCTTTTTGATGAAACCCTGAAGCATGGCATCGGTCATTTCAAAGTTGGCAATCACTCCATCTTTCATGGGGCGGACAACTTCGATATTTGGATGGGTACGTCCCATCATTTCCTTTGCATCATCACCGACGGCAATCACTTTATTGTTGACCGTTGATTTGGCAACAATAGATGGCTCATTAACCACAATGCCTTCTCCACGGACATAGATCAATGTGTTGGCCGTTCCCAGATCAATGGCAATATCGCTGGATAACCATTTGAAAAACGAGAATTTCATGAATATTTCCCACCTCGAGATTTTTATAAGTGACAGGTATTTCTCCTAAAAAGGAGAATACGCCAAGTTGGCATAAATTTATACTCTTAAAGAAAAAGATACACGGGAATAATAAGAAAAACGAAAATAATTACTGAAACATCGCCTTGATACTGCCCCATGTGTGCTGGAGAGAGGACACCACCATCACAACCTGAACAGACTGGTCGGAATAAGCGATGCTTTTATCCCGGAAAACAATTTTCAGCCGGTAGTTATACACCATATT
>JASGMP010000107.1 GCA_030156395.1 Fidelibacterota bacterium | reverse complement strand
TCTTTTATCCGGTCCATACAGAGAATTGCTGAATGCCGCCACCATGCTTGGCCAGAGTAAATCCGTCTTTCAGGCAGAAATTGACAGTGCGTGTGAACTGATTGATTTTTTCAATTTCAACGCTGATTACATGTGTCAGATTTATAAGGATCAACCCCCCTACAATACGAAGGAAACCTGGAACCGGTTGGAATACAGGGCCCTTGAAGGATTCATCTTTGCAGTTACACCATTTAATTTCACATCCATCGCCGGAAATCTTCCCACATCTCCGGCTCTCATGGGAAATACGGTCCTTTGGAAACCGGCTTCTTCAGCGGTTTATTCGGCTTATTTCCTCATGAAACTCTTTAAAGAAGCCGGATTACCGGATGGGGTTATCAATTTTATTCCCGGCAAAGGCTCTGTGGTGGGACGACTGGTAATGGAAAATGAAAATCTGGCTGGTATCCATTTCACCGGATCTACGGCTGTTTTTCAAAGTATGTGGAAAACGGTGGGAAATAATATCGCTAATTATAAAACATACCCACGCATCGTTGGTGAAACAGGCGGAAAAGATTTTATCTTTGCGCATGCATCTGCAGATCCGGATGAATTGATTACAGCCATAGTCCGGGGTGCTTTTGAGTACCAGGGGCAAAAATGTTCCGCCGCATCCCGAGCATATATACCTGAATCGCTTTGGAATACCATAAAAGACAAATATGTGGAAACCGTCAAATCTATTCCCATGGGAGATCCTACAGATCTGAAAAATTTCATGGGAGCCGTGATTGATGAAGCCGCCTTTAAAAACATTACAAAATATATCGAACTGGCCAGGGAATCCCATGAAGCTGAATTTGTGACCGGTGGTCATTATGATGATTTTAAAGGATGGTTTATCGAGCCCACAACAATTCTGACAACGAATCCTAAATTTATCACCATGCAAGAAGAAATCTTCGGGCCGGTCATCACCTTCTACATTTATAAGGACGAGGCCTATGAAGACACGCTTAAACTCTGCGATGAAACAAGCCCGTATGCGTTGACAGGAGCTGTCTTTGGAAAAAAGAGATCCGCCATCCGGCAAGCAGAAAACATTTTGCGTCATGCTGCTGGTAATTTTTACATCAACGATAAACCAACCGGAGCAGTTGTAGGTCAACAGCCTTTTGGTGGGTCAAGGGCATCCGGTACAAATGATAAAGCCGGTTCACCCATGAATCTTATGCGCTGGGTCTCTATGAGGGCCATTAAAGAGAACTTTCTGCCACCAAAAGACTATCGGTATCCACATATGGAGTGATGGAATCTGACATTCGAATCATGAAGGGGGTGGAGATATAACCACCCCTTTTTAATATTCGAAAAAATTAATCATATCTCAGATATGTGAGATACTTGTACCTTTAATAAATTATAAGCAGCATACAATATATAGCTTATACTATGTCCAAAAACCCCCGGGGATAAAATAATCCCGTATTCACAAAAATGCAAGTTTATATTATTTTTTATATATTATGATCACTCAACTTTCACTTTAATAAACCCGTTTTCTTTTATTGATGATACGCTGGGAATTCTTTTCACAAAACTCCCAACGGATATATTAACTTTTAAATTCTGCCACCAGTCCCTGAATGGAATGTTTGGCATCGCCAAAGAGCATGCGCGTATTTTCCTTAAAGAAAAGGGGGTTTTCAATACCGGCAAAACCGGGACGCATGGAACGTTTCAACACAAAAACGGTCCGGGCGTAATCGGCATTGATAATCGGCATGCCGTAAATAGGACTGTTTTTATCTTCCCGGGCGGCGGGATTTACAACGTCATTGGCACCGATAACGATGGCTACATCCACCGTGGGCATGATAGGATTGATATCATCCATTTCCCGTAATTTATCATAATCCACATTGGCTTCTGCCAGGAGTACATTCATGTGTCCAGGCATCCGGCCTGCCACAGGATGGATGGCAAAATTCACTTCTGTCCCGTTTTTTTCCATCAGCTCCGCCAGTTCACGTACCACATGCTGAGCCTGAGCCACTGCCATCCCATAACCTGGAATGATCACAACAGAACGGGCCGCTTCCAGAATCAGATAAGCATCTTCTACCGTAATGGGTTTTACCTCGCCCTGTTGAGTCGATTCTCCACTCGAGACCACCGATCCAAATCCGCTGAACAAGATATTTCCCAGACTCCGGTTCATGGCTTTTGACATAATTTGAGTAAGAATAATCCCGCTGGCTCCTACGAGAGCTCCGGATACAATCAAAACATTATTGCTGATTACAAAGCCAGCGGCTGCAGCGGCAAGGCCGGAAAAAGAATTCAGGAGAGATATCACAACCGGCATATCTGCACCTCCAATGGGAATCACCATCAAGATACCTAAAACACCCGAGACAAGCACCAGTAATATAAAAATCCAGTACATGGAAACATCTGTACCCCAGAACGTACCAGTAGGCTTAATCACCAGAAAAACACCGGCTACCAGCAGAATCAAAAGAATCAAGATATTAAGAATATGTTGCCCTTTGAAAACATGTGGTTTACCATCCATAACCTCGGATAATTTTGCCCAGGCAATAAGGCTACCGGTAAAGGTGACACCCCCAATGAGGACAGATAAAATAATGGGAATAGTAGTAGAAGGTACGAGAGAATTTCCCACATGGTACACACTCCACCCTACCAGCAAACTGGCAATTCCGCCGGACCCGTTAAAAAGAGCCACCATTTCCGGCATGGCTGTCATTTTAACAACCCGCGCACTGATGGCTCCAATCACGGCACCGGCAAGAAAGCCTACAATAATCCATTCATAGCCAATAATATCCTGATGCCACAGCGTTGCAACAACAGCCAATAACATCCCCAGGGATGAAAGACCATTCCCTTGCCGGGCAGTTTTGGGTGAACTAAGCTTCTTGACACCGATAATAAAAAGAAGGGCCGCTAGGATATATACCAGATTAATCAGCTGATCAACATTCATGATTTATCCTCCCCCTCTTTTTTCTTCTTAAACATGGCCAGCATCCGGTCTGTGACAAGATAACCACCCACCACGTTGATTGTTGCAAACATTACAGCCAGGGTTCCCAAAATGATGGTCACCGTTTCATTGGCTGAACCTGCTGCAATCAGCGCACCCACCAGTGTTATCCCTGAGATGGCATTACTGCCGGACATCAAGGGGGTATGCAGGGTCGCCGGTACTTTGGAAATCAGTTCAAATCCGGCAACAATTGACAGCATCAAAATGAATATGAGATAAATGAATTCCATTATTTACTCCACATTTTTTTCAATGTTTCATGGACTACCTTACCATCCCAGGTAAGGCAAATCGATTGGAAAATTTCATCATCAGCCAGAGTTTTCAAATCTCCTATTTCAGGATCTATGAGATGAGTCAGAAGGGCTGTGAAATTTCCACTCAGCATCCGGCTGGCATCCACCGCTACGCGACCCGGGATATTTCGCACACCCACGATCATCACATCATTTATAACGACATCCTCACCCGGTTTTGAACCTTCCACATTTCCTCCGGACTCAACAGCCAAATCGACAATGACACTCCCTTTTTTCATCTTTTCAATGATTTCCCGGGTGACAATTCGGGGAGCTTTTCGCCCAAAAACTTGAGCTGTCGTGATGACAACATCTGAGAGTGTACAATGCTTGGCCATCAGTTGGCGCTGCTTTTCCAATTGCTCTTCGGTGAGCTCTTTTGCGTATCCGTCTTTTGTCTGTCCCGTCTCTCCCAGATCAATCTTAACAAATTTTGCTCCCAGTGAACGGACTTCATCCTCCACAACCGGTCGCGTATCAAAGGCTTCAACACGGGCTCCAAGGCGTTTGGCTGTTGCGATTGCCTGCAAACCGGCAACCCCGGCTCCTATTACAAAAACCCGGGCCGGCTGGATAGTTCCTGCCGGTGTCATCATCATGGGAAAAATTTTATTCAGCCGTTCAGCCGCAAGGATTACAGCTTCATATCCTGCAAGACTTGCCTGAGAACTCAGAGCATCCATTTTCTGGGCGTAGGTACTCCGGGGAATAAACTCCAGGCTTAAAGCTTTGACCCCCTTCTGAGCCAATTGTTCAATTGTTTTTTTTCGATTCACCGGATCCAGATAGCTAATCCATACACTTCCTTTTGGAAGTTCTTGAATCAAGTCACTATCAGGAGGATTGATCCGAATATAAACAGAACACTTTTTTAAAAGTGTTTCCCGATCTGTGACCCTTGCTCCTGCTTTTTCAAAGTCCAGATTCGACAAAAAAAGGGATTCACCCAATCCCTTTTCAACAAGGATTTCGTGCTTCCCTGAGTCAAGTAGCTTTTGTACATGTTCCGGCAGAAGAGCTATTCGCGTCTCTCCGGCCGGTTCTTTCATTGCTCCAATTATCATCATGTGCTCCATCCTGTTTTATCTGTTTTTACGTGTTTTTTTCTTTTTTTCGTTACATCCGTACTCTCAGGAACATCACATTTACGCGAAATCAGGCACGTAATTATAGTAAAAGAAAGTGAGAGAAGCTAATGAGGAAATACATTTTGCCGGGAAGATTTCTCATGCTTCGGGGAAATGGGGCTCACGTAAAAAACTGTAGTGTGCCCAGAACTGGAGTTGGGACGCAATATAGAAATTCTTCCTTTTAACCACCCTTTGAACGGGGACTGATCAGTAACCCGGCAAAAGACATCCTCCGAAAAGATGGCAAAGTCCAGGTTTTCAATACAGGTGTAAAGAGAGCGAGACTATCCTGAAAATGTCAAGAAAGCTTAGGATGTAACTTTTAAGAGATTCAAAGAAAAACAACGGTCAACTGTAGATCCGATTTTTCCCGTTGATTTCATTGTGACTGACCTTGATAAAAACTATCAACATGCCGTTGCCACCAGCTGTTCCCAAAAATACCTTTGGGATATTAAATAGCTCCAAATGAATAGGAAAAACATTGTGTCAGCATTTGACCCATAAACGTCAGGAACGCCGGTTTAAAATCCAGAACCTGATTTATGTGACTCAAAACTTTAGCCATTCGTGTCATTCGGGTTCTCATGTGTTTCATCAATATCCGGTGAAAATTGAATTCCAAGATGCGTAAAGGGGGTACCTAGTGTTATGATGCTGATTTTATCTGCACCGGCTTCATACAGTGTCCGGCCTAGTTCGCAGGTTGTGGCACCGGTTGTCAGGATGTCGTCTACAATCACACAGTGAGCGGGGGGAATCTGGTTTGCCTTGATACCAAATACACCGGAAATATTTTTCCGTCGTTCTTCCTTGTTTAACCGAGTTTGTGTGGATGTATGGACTTTTCGATAAGTCAATTCAGAATGGACGGGAATATTCCATATTTGAGAGATTCCAAGGGCAATCTGTTCACTTTGGTTATATCCCCGCTGCCGTTTCCGCCGGGGATGCAGGGGGACCGGAATTAATGCATCAGCCTGACTCACCGGAAAATGCTTGGTAAGTAAACCTGCCTTCATCCCCAGAAAACGGCCAATATAATCTGCCTGTTTATACTTCAGATGATGTACCAAAATCTGGAGACCCGGCGTAAACCAATACACACACACAACATCTCCCAGCCAAGGCATATCATCCCGGGTAAAATCTACCGGCATATCCAGGAAAACTTCCAATTCCAAAAAACAATCTCTGCAAATAAAGGTTGAAAAAACTGAAACCCGGTGGCAAATAAGACATCGGGAGGGGAAAAACATATTTATTAGATATTTCAATTCTGAAAGATTTTTTTTACGCATGTAAGTATAAACAGACAACGTTAACGATATTTTACATTTTTTACTTCTTCATTCCTCTCAAAATTAAGTAATCAAATATTAACGCAAAAAATCCAAAAAATCAATTTATTATTGTTAATAATATATTATGAATCTACTATTATTTTGTAACTGCAAATTACATCACTCATATATAGTATTTCGGTAAGGTATCACCCCCCACCCCGGGGGTAAGATAACGCCATTCCCGTGCTGTGTCAAGATTATATATTTATTAATATATTGATACCTAATCTCCTCTTCAATAACCAAGCCGGATCATTAAACTTGTTATTGAATAAAGTTCCCTCTCTCATCACATTGAATAAAGCAGTTAAACAAAATATTAATTTCAAAAATACGAAGTGCTTAAATAGAATAATCCATATCTAAAAGTCCGGCTGCCCCGATGACAGCTGCGAGTTCACCCAATTCGGATTTCTCAATTTTCAAATGTTCCTGCTGATGAGTAAAGATATGTTGTCGAATAGTTTCTTTAAGGCTGGCCTGAAAAAAGGGCCAATTGATGGATAC
>JASGMP010000106.1 GCA_030156395.1 Fidelibacterota bacterium | reverse complement strand
TATGAAGAAACCCAAAAAACCATCCGTCAACTGCTAAGTCACCCTGCCATTGAAGAAGTCTATGCCAAAAGCTTTGATCCCAGGTCAGGCGATGATTCAGGCCCTGATATTGTTACTCTCACACCGGGATTTTATACCATAGTTTTTGAGTTGAAACTTCTGCACAACATGGATGAAGTTGAATTCCGAAGGATGGATTGGCAAAATCTTATAACATTGCCTGTGAGTTCCTTTCAATCATATCGAACCACGGCATTGAGACAGGAAATCGTTACTCAAAAATCAAAAAATATCTGTATTTATTTTCAAGGCACCGATGATGAACAAAAACTTGAACAAGCAAGCCGTTTCAGAGAGTGGATGGAGAAAAATCAGAAACTTGAAAATGTTGAGATCAATCGGGGTAAATACCAGCCGGCATTAAAGGCTGTTTTTAAGGATGATATGATTGCTAAATATCCTATTAGTCCGTCACTTTCAGCGCAGCGCCTGAAAATAATGAATATCGGAGAAAAAATCACTGTGTGGGCATTTGGCGATGACAATTTCCCAATTGTTTTGAAAAGTAAAGGGGAAGAATATACTTCATTACCTGACTTTATGAATCAGAGTCATCCTGTTGGAACCATTGCATTAAGAAACGAACAGCTCTTTGACATTGAGAAAGAATATGTAATAAACGAAATAAAACATGTTAATAAAAAGAGAGTCATTTCGGTAGAAGCAGACGTCCCTATGACAAAAATGGTTCCACTCATCAGAAAAATAAATCAATGGATTCGTGAAAATCCTTCAGAATCGGTTAATATTTTTATCGCTGAGCAAAGTATGGAAACAGCGACATCCTTGATGGAATTATTCAAGGCATTTATCCTTGCCACCCTGATCGTATATCTACTACTTGCCGCCCAGTTTGAATCATTATTACATCCGCTGAATATCATGCTGACGGTTCCTGTCGGATTTGCCGGGGCAGTTCTGGCCCTGCTGCTGACGGGTGGATCTTTGAATGTCATATCTCTTATCGGAATTGTGATGCTTATCGGTATCGGTGTAAATGATGCCATCCTTAAACTGGATTACATGTTGAAAATGCGAACAGAAGAACAACAAACAGTAAGAGAAGCAATTTTGAGTATGAGCAAAGTAAAATTTCGTCCTGTTTTAATGACGACTATGACGACAATAATGGCAATGCTCCCAATGGCGCTGGGATATGGAGGGAATTCTGAAATCAATCAGCCTCTTGCCGTAACTGTTATAGGCGGACTGACTTTAACGACTTTTTTTACACTTTTTATTACCCCTGTATTTTTTGAATTATTTGAAAACAATCATGATAAGATTTCTTAGATTCTCCTTAAAACATCCTGTCAGTATTTTGATTGCAATGGCGATTATAGTTCTTATTGGATTGAATTCTTTCATACATATCCCCATAGAAATCAGACCGATATCTGAAAGCGGCAATAAGGATCGCACCTATAAAATACAAATAAATGCCTTATGGCCCGGACAGACGGCAGAAATTATTCAAAAAAGTATCACATCGCCGATCGAAGAACATTGTGTCAGAATCAGAGATTTAATAGATATCAGAAGTTCAACAACTGATTCAGAAAGCTTTGTCACTCTGAGCTTTCCGGATGATAAGAATAAAAAGTATTACCATATCCATGTACGGGAGAAAATCTGGCATCTACAAAAAACAGGTATTATACCAGATGAAGCCGACATCGGCATCCAGGTTTTGTATGAAAACGAAGAAGAGCGGAAACAATTTTCTGAAGCCTTTATTGAATTCCAGATCAATGGTCCCTATGAATTGAATCAATTACGGCAAATAACAGATCAAAACATTGCACCGAGGATTCAATCTTTGGAAGGCGTCAGTGATATAAAAATTTTTGGAGGCTCTTCTGGTTATGTGGCAATTCATCTGAATCCTGATAAATTGAATCAATACGCACTGTCTGCTAAAGAAATCTATGAACAGATTCATACGCAATTTACTTATATGGGCCTTGGACGGATTAAATCTGACAATTCAAACCGTATGCTGCTATTTGACAATCGGCCTCAATCATTCCATCAAATATTGGATATATACATCAAACCTGGGCTGACACTCAATGAAATTGCCGACATAACGTTTGAGTACCAGCCTTCTTATTCTCTTTCAAGACGAAACGGCATGGCATTGATTACTGTTCAGGTATTCAAGAAACCATATGAGAATGCACTGGAGTTTTCTAAAAAGCTAAGACAAACAATTAATCAGATACAGTCTGAATTGCCGATATCAACAGAACTGGTTATCACAAAAGATCAGTCAGAGGAACTGCGGAATGAAATCGTGGCATTTGGTATTCGTTTCTTTATTATAATGAGTGTGATTTTTCTAATCCTGTATTTCGTATTCCGGAAATTTTACCCCGCTCTGCTAATTCTAACGATAGTTTTTCTCACATTATGCGCAACATCAGTTTTTCTTTATTTCAGTTCATCTACCATCAATATTTTAACATTAGCCGGCATTGCCCTGGTTTTGGGAATGGTGGTTGATAATGCCGTGGTCATAATAGAGAATATTCAACATTACAATCATCTGGGAAAGCGCCCTTATATTTCCGCATTGCGTGGAACTCTTGAAATTTTTTCACCTCTGGTAGCATCTTCAGCCACAACACTTTTTGTCTTTTTTTCTTTGCTGTTTCTGGTTGAAAGACTCGGGAATTATTATCATTCAATGGCTTATGTCCTTGGATTTACTCTGTTTTCTTCACTGTTGATTTCAGTTGTATTTATTCCAGCTTCCTATTTATACAGCCCGGAAAAATTTAATTCTCACCAAAGAAGCCGGCATTCATATTATTCTTTCTACCGAAGGATTTTAGCTTTTATGCTAAAATATTCCCTTGTTTTCTCCATAGGTTCACTTAGTTTGCTTGCTTTGATTTTTCTGATTTTTTTTAAAAATATTGAGACCGGAAAAAATTATCAGGCAACATCTGCCATACCGGAAACAAGAGTAAATATCACGGCGCCAAAGGGAGTGACCCTTACCACGCTTGATGCCATGACACAATCATTTGAAAAAATTGTAATGAATTTCGATACTCATGCTGAAATCAAAACCTATATTGATCAGCGGAATGGATGGGCTTCATTGATTATCCAATATCCGGACACCCTAAAAAATCAAATACTGCCGTATCAGATTGAATCCAGACTGATTGGCCAGGCCGTGGATTATGCCGGTGTAGGAATTTTTATCAGCGGCTTTTTCCCTGAGCCTTATTCGAACGGTGGATACAAAATCTATACAATGTACAATACTCAGCTTAAGATATCCGGTCCGGACTATGATAAATTATGGGAATTATCTAAAAGTATTCTCACATTGGCCCAGACCGATCCCCGTGTTGGCGAGACGATCATCACGCCTTCAGTGCGTAATCTGTGGAATCTTCAAAATGAAACACATCATTACCGGTATGCTATTGATGTTGGGTATTTATGGAAAAATAATATATCCATACAGACAGCATATTATGCGTTTTTTGAGTTATTTCCATATCATTTCTGGCAAAGTGAATTGTCGATCGGTGGCCGACAGGTACCGGTAAAAATGTCAGCCACTAGAGAATTACCCGAATTGGATGCTATTCAAAAGAGTACACTTCAATTCAGCAATGGTAAGTCTGCAAGCTTCTCTTTATTAGCAAATATACAACCGGAAAAGAAAATCGAATGGATAGATAAAAAAAATCAGCAATTCCAATTTACTCTTGCCTGGAATTATCGCGGCCCCGGAGAACTTAATGACAAACATGTTCAATCACTGCTGGAAAGCATAAAGCTTCCTCCAGGATACATTCTGGAAAAAGAAGAATGGACATATTTAACTCGTCAGGAAAAAAAATCACTCAATAGTCTGATCATTTATGCCATACTGGGTGTGTATATCATTATGACCATCTTGTATAACTCTTTATGGAAACCTTTTGTCATTTTTTTAAGTGTCCCTTTTTCACTTATCGGCGTATTTCTTCTATATCTGTTTTTTAACAGAAGTTTTTCAGCCGACTCATATATTGGTATTGTTCTATTAATTGGCATTGTCGTGAATGATGCAATTGTCCTTGTGGAGAGAATTTCTCAATTGGAAATGAAAAACCTTCATTTGAAACAGGCTATTTTACAATCTTCCATTGAAAGAATCCGTCCAATATTAATCACAACCATTACAACAATCGGAGGATTGTTCCCGCTCTTGTTTTTAAAAACAGGTAACACGGCTTTGGCAGGCATACTTGAAGAATTAAGTTTTATCATGATCGGAGGTCTGATTAGCTCCACACTTTTTACAATTACTATCATTCCCATTTTTTATCACATTTTTCACAGACTGGTTAGCTGGAATATTCGAGTTTTTAGATATAACAAAGGAAACGAATTATGACAAAAAAATTTACATGTATAATATGGCTGATTTTGATTGGAATTTCTTCATTAGCCGGGATTGATGATTCGTTGCCATTTGACAGTCTTATTCCCGGTGCAATGGAAAAAAATCCTGTCGTAAAACGTGCCAAAATGGATATTAAAATGTCAGAGCTTGATAAAATGGAGTTTTATTTTGATTATATTCCTCCAATAAATCTCTCCCTTAGCAGCAGTAGCATGATACAGGGAGCCAGAAAGGTGCAATTGGGCGGAGATATCTTTCTTCAGGAGGGGAAAAAATATCAAAGTCATTTAATGGGAGTCTCATTATCGTACTATCTTGTTCAGTGGGGAGAAAAAAGAAGAAATTTGAATATTCAGGAAATGAAGGTGTTGAAAAGCCGTTACGAATATATATCTGTTTACAGGGTTCATCTATTACAATTAATCAAAGACTTGCTGAAATTAGAGTCACTCCTTTTTCAAACCAGGCTGAATGAAAAGGAGATAGAAGATTTAAATCGTCAACTTGAATTGGTAGAAAAAAAAATTGAGTCCGGCAGCCTTTCAGCAGTGAATGGCTGGAAATTTTCAGCAGAAATAAGCAACGAACTCAATCGAACGGATCATCTCAAACAAGAGGTCCTCAGTCTAATGCGAATTATTGAGAACAACTATGGATTAGAGACTCATACACTTAACCATATAAACCCGGTTCCAGTAATGAATGAAGTTGATTTTTCTTTGCCAGACAGGCTCCCGGCTATCGAAACAATTCAGAAAAACATCGATATTGCATACAAAGAGATGGAAAACATCAAACGAAAAACACTCCCTGATATTGGCATTAGTATGGGATATTTTCGAAGTGGGACTGAAATAGCCGATGTGTGGTCAGCATGGGATGAAAACTGGAATGCCAGCGCCTCTGTCAATCTTTCATTGAACCTATCCAACATTTTTCTCAATAAAACCCACATAGAGAAAAAACAGGTTCAAATTAATCAAATGCAGGAGGATATCAACAGCTATTATCAGGAATGGAATCAATGGCTGGAAGATCTGACTCGTCGATTTAAACAAACCCAAAAGGATATTTTAATGATTCAGGAAAATCAAAAAATCTACGATAAAATATTTGAATATGAATCTAAGCGGTATGAACAAGGCCTTGTCAGTTTTGAAAATTATATTGAAATCAGACGCCTGATAGTGCAGAATAAAATTGATCTTCATCAAAGTTATTTAAACTATCTGGAGTTACGTTATGAATATCGCATCAATTCAGGGAAATATGATCCTGATTGATAGATACTATTTTTATAAATTTACTAAGATCCCTGATTTATTAAACACACTATCATGTTATCTCACTACGTCCTAAAAAGCATTGTAATCCGATTTACAACAACTTATTAGACTCGCGTTGAAAATGTAAGAAGCGGCTAGTTATCATACAGACGTAAAATCTTGCGACTCTCATTCATCACTACTTGACTGCCGACTGTCGACTGCCGACTGAAAAAATGACTCGTAACGCGTGACGCGTGACAAGAGGTTCAAGCACCTCACTGCGTTCGGTGTTCAATAGCCGCTTCGCGGCTTTCAAGCACCACTTCGTGGTGTTCAAGCACCTCACCATGTTCGGTGTTCAAACGCTGCTGCGCAGCGTTCAAGGATCTCACTTCGTGCGATCTTCAATCCCAGCTTTGCAGATTTCAATAGGTGACTGGACTTCTTTTTTGAACACTGCGAAGCAGTGCTAGAATGCTAAGAGCAACGAAGCAATAATTGAACGGCACTAAGTGCCGCTTGAATTTTTGATCGCCGAAAGCGTTTGAATACTGAGCACAGCGAAGTACCCAATCCCCCGTGAAATATCCCAATAAATTAGGTCCCTTTTCACGGGGCAAGCAATCATCACCTGGAAGTT
>JASGMP010000105.1 GCA_030156395.1 Fidelibacterota bacterium | reverse complement strand
CGTAGACGAGAACAACAGACCTCATACGCGTTGGATGAGTCCCATCGTTTTACGAAAAAGGCCGGGATTTATTTTCACGGTTACATCCAAAACATTCACGAAAAAACACGAGATTGAACAGAATCCACACACTGAGTGGATGATTCAGAGTCGAGATCTTCGGGAAATCATGAATGTACAAGGTGAAACTACGATTATTGAAAATGCATCCCTTCGATCGGAACTTCTTGAGGAAATATCAGACCGGCTTGATGTCTTCTGGAAATTATGTGACAATGAGGAAGATATGGTAGTTCTTGAAACAGCCATCGATGAAATTTCCTATTACAAACCCATGGACTGTTTCAAGGAAAAAGCGACCTTTTAAAGGGTTATTTGGAGGAATCCATGACATCAGATAACACAAAAAAACAAGAGACTCAGAACCCCCCTGATTTGAAACACATGCTCGGGCAAATGCTTCTTATTCGTCGATTTGAAGAGAGAGCCGCCCAGGCGTATGGACTTCGTAAGATCGGGGGATTTCTTCATCTATATATCGGCCAGGAAGCGGTGGCTGTAGGGAGTATAGCCCATTTGGATCTAAAAAGAGATTATGTATATACTGCTTACCGGGATCATGGACACGCCATTGCTTGCGGTATGGATGTCAAAAAGCTGATGGCAGAGCTTTACGGAAAAGAGAGTGGGTGTTCCCGGGGTAAGGGTGGTTCCATGCACTTTTTTGATAGGGAAAAGCATTTCATGGGAGGAAATGGTATCGTCGGTGCCCATATCCCGCTGGCAGCAGGGACTGCTATGAAAATAAAATTCAATAAGGAAAATGGAGTCGTCCTTTGTTTTTTCGGTGATGGGGCAATTCATCAGGGCGCGTTTCATGAAACCCTGAACCTGGCAAAAATCTGGAATTTGCCGGTTGTGTTTATATGTGAGAACAACCAGTATGGGATGGGAACTGATTTCCGACGAGTCAGCTCAGTGGACGATTTTTCCATCATGGGACAATCTTATGGCATACCCGGAAAACAAGTGAACGGCATGGATGTCCTGGAAGTATACAGGGAAGTAGGTGAAGCGGTTTACAGGGCAAAAGAAGAAAGAACCCCCATCCTGCTGGAAATCAAAACGTATCGGTACAAAGGGCACTCCATGAGTGATCCGGCAAAATACAGGACTAAGGAAGAACTGGAAGAATATAAAAACCAGGATCCGATTCTCATTTTAAAAGACCATCTATTAAAAGAAAAAAAACTGACTGAAGATGAATTTCAAAAGATGGATAAAAAAATCAAGGAACAGGTCAGAGCTGCTGCCGACTTTGCAGAAGAAAGTCCTGAACCGGCTTTGGAATCATTATACGAGGATGTCCTCGTCTGAGGGAGGTAATATGGCACTGATTACATACAGGGAAGCATTACGCCAGGCGTTGAAAGAAGAAATGCACCGGGATAAAAATGTCATCCTTCTCGGAGAGGAAGTGGCACAGTATAACGGTGCATACAAAGTATCAAAGGGGCTTTTGGACGAATTTGGAGAAGAACGGGTGATTGATACACCCATCACTGAGGAAGGTTTTACGGGAGTGGCTATTGGTGCAGCCATAGCGGGAATGCGACCGGTGGTCGAGTGGATGACCTTCAATTTTTCCATTCAGGCCATGGATCAGGTGTTCAACAATGCTGCAAAAATGCTGTATATGTCTGGGGGGCAGGTTAATATCCCCATTGTATTTCGCGGCCCCAATGGCCCGGCGGAATATCTGGCATCCCAACACTCCCAGGCTCTGGCTTCAGTCTATGCCCATTTTCCGGGATTAAAAGTTGTGTCCCCGGCGACTCCTTATGATGCCAAAGGACTTCTGAAATCGGCAATCCGGGATGACAATCCTGTCGTTTTTATGGAAGCGGAGCTGATGTATGCCTGGGAAGGAGATGTCCCGGAAGAAGAATATTTAATTGAGATTGGTAAAGCCGATCTTAAAAAAGAGGGGGATGATGTTTCGATTATCACTTTTGGAAAACCCCTTAAAATCGTTACAGAAGCTGCAGAGATCCTTGAAAAGAGAGGAATTCACGCAGATATTCTGGATTTACGTTCTCTTCGTCCTCTGGACGAAGAGGCCATTCTAAAAACGGTGAAAAAAACAAACCGGGCTGTGATTGTGGATGAATCCTGGCCGGTAGCCAGCATGGCTTCATACATCGGGTGGTTCATCTCACATAAAGCTTTTGATTTTCTGGATGCTCCGGTTGAGCTGGTGACTTCCGAGGATGTCCCCATGCCATACAACCACACCCTTGAGTTGGCTGCTCAACCATCGGTGGATAAGATTGTTCAGGCAGTTCAAAAAGTGATGTATATCGGGGAGGCTTAAATGGCTGATAAATTACTCATGATTGCCCTCTCCCCTACAATGGAGAAAGGGACGATTCATACATGGCATGTGAAAGAGGGGGAAACTTTTTCGACAGGGGATATCCTGTGTGATATAGAAACGGATAAAACAACCATGGAATATGAATCCCCGGAAGATGCAACCCTTTTGAAAATTCTTGTAGAGGAAGGCGGACAGGCTTCGGTTGGGGATCCCATTGCCATTTTTGGCAAAAAAGGTGAGGATATTTCTGCTTTGTTGGATGAAATCAAAAAAGAAGAATCATCCAAAGCGGATACAAAAAGAGAAGAGAAAGAAAAAGAATCGGCTTTAGAAAAGAAAACAGATTTAGATATTGAAGTAAAAAGACCTGAGTCACAAAAAGCCATACAACCTGATGAGACAACACGAATCAAAGCATCTCCCCTGGCACGGAAAATTGCTGAAGAGAGAGGTATTAATCTTTCGCAACTTAAAGGCAGTGGACCGCAAAACCGGATCGTGAAGCGGGATGTGGAGAATTATAAACCTCAGGAAAAATCTGCTACAACTCATGCACCCTACTCAGAAGATTCAGATCAACGGATTCCCTTAAGTGAGAAACGCAGGATCATTGCCAAACGACTTTCCGAATCAAAATACTCTGCTCCCCATTTTTATTTAAGGGTCCAGGTGGATATGACCCGGTTGATGGAAACACGAAAACGCTATCACGAAACTCATCCCGATGCGAAAACATCCCTGAATGCCTGGCTCATCAAACTTTCGTCGGAAGCGTTGAAAAAACATCCCGAAGTGAATTCCGGGTGGGATACGGATGCTCTTATCCGTTTTGGGAATGTGCATATCGGGCTGGCAGTGGCTCAGGAAGACGGGCTGATTACACCCGTGGTAAAATCTGTTGAATATAAAAAAATTGCTCAGGTGGATCATGAACTCCAAGAACTTATTGAAAAAGCAAAGAACAATAAACTTTCTCCGGAAGAGTACACGGGAGCTACTTTCACAATCAGCAACCTGGGGGCCTGGGGTATTGAAGAATTCACAGCTATCATCAATCCTCCGGGATCGGCAATTCTCGCTTTAGGTGCCATAGAAAAAAAGCCTGTTGTCATCAACGATGAAATTATCATCCGGCCTATGATGTCCATGACCCTATCCTGTGATCACAGGGTGATTGACGGCGCTACGGGGGCTGATTTTATGAAGACCCTGAAAGCCTACATTGAAGATCCGGCTTTGGCTTTAACCTAAGGCTTGATCCAAATAGTCAAGAAATCTAATTTCACATACAAATTGAGGATAGACTATGACTGATTACAATTATGATCTTCTGATTATCGGTGCCGGACCGGGTGGTTATGTTTCGGCCATCCGGGCATCTCAACTGGGACTGAAAACGGCAGTTATTGAGAAAGATAATCCTGGTGGTGTGTGTTTGAACTGGGGATGCATTCCTTCAAAGTCACTCATCTCCCAGGCTCAGAAATTTTCATATCTGAAAGATCTGGAAAATATGGGTGTCTCCATTGATACCGGAAATCTGGATTATGAAAAAGTCTACAAGAAATCACGTCTGGCTGCTACCAAACTGTCTAAAGGTGTGGAGTTTCTACTCAAAAAGAATGCCATTGAACTGATAAAAGGGACAGCCAAAATTAGCGGTCAACATCAAGTGTCTGTTGATGAAAAAGAATATACAGCCAAAAATATCCTGATTGCCACAGGTTCACGACCTAAAGTAATCCCCGGTTTGGAATTTGACGAAGAAGGAATTCTCTCATCGACCGGTGCTTTAAGTCTGAAATTATTACCTAAAAGCATACTTATTGTGGGTGCCGGTGCCATCGGTGTGGAATTCGCCTATATCTTAAGCTCATTTGGCGTCCAGGTATATCTGGTAGAAATGCTGGAGTCAATCCTGCCTCAGGAAGACAAGGATGTATCAGATATCCTTCTGAAGGCGTTTAAAAAGAGTAAAGTCAAAGTATACACATCCACCAAAGCCTCTATTTCAGGTAAACAAAAAAATATTTACAAAGTGAAGCTTGAGCATCAAGATGGTAAAACTGAAGAGCTTGAAGTAGAAAAAATTCTGGTGGCTGTAGGCAGAACACCTAATTCGGATCATTTGGGGCTGGAGGAAATGGGTATAAAAACTAACAGGGGATTTATTGAAACCGGTGATTACTATGAGACGTCAGTCCCGGGTATTTATGCCATTGGTGATGTGATTAACACTCCCCTTTTGGCTCATGTAGCTTCCAAGGAGGGAGAAATTGCCGTAGAACACATGGCAGGGAAAGGGCATGAAAAACGGGTGGATTCCACGCTCATTCCCGGAGCGGTCTATACAGAACCTCAGGTTGCCAGTTTTGGAGATACGGAAGCAAAAGCAAAGGAAGCTGGACTACCTGTCAAAATATTTGTCTTTCCCTTCAGAGGTGCCGGAAAGGCTGTAGCTGTCGAGGAATCCGAAGGACTCGTGAAACTGGTCTGTCATGAAAAGACTCATGAAATATTAGGTGCCCATATTGCCGGAAAAGATGCCACAGAACTGATACATGAAATTCTCCTGGCCCGAAAAGCCGAACTCCTTCCGGAAGATATTGCCTCGATGATTCATGCCCATCCTACATTATCGGAAGCTGTGATGGAAGCGGCGAGGGGGATACTTGGTGAAGCAATACACATTTGAAATGAAGAATGATGAATGATGAATGATGAATTGAATGATGAATGAAGAATGATAAATTAATGATGAATGATGAATTTGGTGTGTTTGTGATTTATGGTGTGAAGAATTAGAGAGATTTTTTGATGGATAGATTTATTGATCGAAGGATTTTAATAATTTCTTCACATTCGATTATTAATATTTGAAGTTTTTGTGAAGAGCCATTTGCTTCGTTTAGTAATTTCAACCAATACTGAGTTTCGTTTGCTTCCTTGAGGGCTATCATCATTTTATTGCTAAAATCCCTTTTTGATACAGCACTTTGCGCTTCACTGATATTTGCACCTATTGATGTTCCCGATCGTAAAAGTTGATTTGATATGATATATTCTTTTTGATTTTCTTTTAATTCATTTACATAATCCATAATTCCAACAGAAAAATGAAAAGTTTTATCTGCAATGATGTTCTTCTTCATGATAAATTATAATAAAAGGAAAAGGAAAAAACAAGATAATATAATAAATAATATGTTATACAATCAACATCATTCATCATTCTTAATTCAATTCATCATTCTTAATTCTTCATTCTTAATTCTTCATTCTTAATTCTTCATTCTTAATTCTTCATTCTTAATTAAAAAAAAAGGGCGTTTTACCGCCCTTTTTTTATCTATCCTGTTTAATCGAGGATTATTTCAGGATTGTCATCTTATGAGCCTTCTGATAGTCATTGACCTTTACACGGTAGATATAGATACCGCTGGCCAGGTTGCCGATATGGAAATTGAAATCATGGTAACCGGCATCCAGTTCACCACTGTAGATTTCTTTCACCATACGGCCTGAAATATCATACAGGACCAGTTTCACCATTCCGGCTTCCGGCAGAGCCAGCGGAATGGTTGTTGTGGGATTGAAGGGGTTCGGATAGTTATGACCCAGTTCATATACATCGGGAATAAGATTATCCACAATACCGACATATACTTCGTTGTTATACCAGTAGGTCACGACATTATTCGCGGAATCACCAACGGTATAAACCCGGTTGGGTCCACCACCCGGAAACTCAGACGTATCCCAGCTTCCATTGATCCGGAACTTGAACTCATGTGTTGAGAACTGTTTCAACGGTATGACTGCCGTATAGATGGTATCGGCATTGGGATCATTCATCTTGGTACCTTCCCAATTGTTGAATGTCCCGGCTATGTCGACAAAATCATTCTCAATATTGAAATCACCGGCTTCTGCATATTTCTTCATGTTGACATTGAAAGAAACATCAATAAGCCGACGTTCCATGAATTCATCCACGTAGAGTGTGACATCCGCATC
>JASGMP010000104.1 GCA_030156395.1 Fidelibacterota bacterium | reverse complement strand
TCCCGTGTGGTATAGTTCATGGGAATGGCACAATCCAACCACCCCTGTTTCAACCACTCTGCCCAATCCTGGTAAAAATGATTTTTTGCTTCAGACGGTGAGGCTTTTACGGCGGCTGAGAGGATAACGGGGATGTTTAACTGTTTGTTGAAACTTGAAAGTTCTTTCAGAAGATTGTTAATTGCATCCCGCCGGTATTGGTCGTAGAGGTTTTTAAACAATGTGTAGGATTCGGAATCGTGCCATAATGGGGCATCCTTCATGAAAAGCCGGGGATTAACTCCAAATTTCTTGTAAAAAGCATCCATTCCATCGGGATTATACCCGAATTCCGGTCCCTGAAAACGGATATAGTCCAAATGAAGGCCGTCGATATTGTACTCACTGATCAATTCTTTCATCAGGACAAGCAAATAGCGGTTCACCTGAGGATGAAGGGGGGATAGATAAACCCCTTCGAACAGCTGGTGATTGTGGGAGGATTTAAGTTTATCGAGGTCGCTGGAAGCATTTTCATCCCATTCAATCCATTCGGGAAAAATGGATAACAGGTGCAGCTCCGGCGGATCTTCGGAATGGTTTGAATAAAGGACATAGGTATTAAACCAGGCATGAATTTTGAGCCCTTTTTTATGGCCTTCCGAACAGACATATTTCAGGGGATCAAAATCCCGGTTTTTGACCAGGGATGATATTTCCATATATTTGCTATGATACATGGCATCCCCCCGACCGCGAACCTGGACAAAGAGATCGGTAAACCCCAGGGTTTGGGCATGGTTTAGAAACTGATCTATCCGTTTCGGATCTGCGAGATCCTCACGCAGCACCCAAAGACCTTTGTGAATTTCCTGACCACAAAGCAGGCTATATGAAAACAAAAAAAGGGCAACCGCAACGACTGCCCTTTTGAACGTATCATGTATGAACGCTGCGTTTATCAATTTAGGCTTTTGATTTAGGATTTTCTCCGGAAGATGTGTTATCGCTCTCTGCATTATCTTCCACAGGTGCTTTTTCTTTTGCTGGAGTTTTTTTCACTTCAGTTTCTGCTTTTTCCGGTTCGATTTTTTCAGTTCTGTTTTTTTTAGCCTTTGGAATTTCTTGACTGTTTTCCTTTGACTTTTCTTTTTTGGCAGCAATTGCTTTTTTAGGGGATTTCTTTTTCTTTTCCGTATCCGAACCCACCATATCTACCAACTGAAACAAAACCACTTTTGCCGCGTCATTGGGGCGTTGCCCAAGCTTGAGGATGCGGGTATATCCGCCATTGCGGTTCATATAGACCGGAGCAATCTCTTCAAAGAGAATTTTCACGGCTTCCTTATTCCGGAGCTGAGCAAAGGCCAGTCGGCGATAGTGGGTTGTATCCTTTTTTGCATAGGTAATCAACCGCTCAACCAGGTGCCGGGCTTCTTTTGCTTTGGCCTCTGTTGTTTTAATCTGTTTATGGAGAATCAGGGATGCGGCCATGTTCTGGAGCATCGCTTTTCTGTGACTGGGGGTACGACCTAATTTACGTCCTCTTTTTTCGTGTCTCATATCCGTTCACTTCACTTCTTGTTTACATCTTTAACATATTCAGAAATATCCATACCAAAACGAAGTCCAAGCTCATCCAGTTTCTCGATGAGTTCATTCAGGGATTTCCGACCGAAATTCTTAAAGCGGAGCATTTCGTTTTCTTCTTTGGATACCAGATCGGCAATAGTTTTGATTTCAGCAGCCTGAAGACAATTGTAGGAGCGGACGGAAAGTTCCAGCTCATCGATGCTTCGCATTAGTTGTTTCCGGATTCGCATTTTATCTTCGTCGATCTGCTGTTCCGGTTCAATCACGTCGGTGGATTGAAGGGCAAAGAAGGGTTTCAGGTGATCTGCCAGGAGTTTGGAGGAATATGAAACGGCATCCTGGGGCGTCATGGTTCCGTCTGTTGTTACTTCAAGGATCAGTTTTTCCAGATCTTCTTTCACTCCGGACTGAAGTTTTTCCACATAGTAGTTCACCTTGACAATAGGTGAAAAGATGGAATCAATCCAGATTGTATCCAGGGGAGCATCGGCAGTTTTATTATTATCCGCTGTAAAATACCCTCTGCCCCGACCGATCCACAGGTCCAGATTCAGATTTCTTTCTTCTTCAATGGTCATAATATGCTGCTCGGGATTCACGATTTCCACGTTTGGGTTACCACCGCTGAGCATACCTGCTGTAATATCCGCAGGTCCCTGTAATTTAAGGGTCAGCTTAAGGGGCTTGGAATTTGCCAGGCGTACACGGACTTTTTTAAGATTCAGGATAATCAGGGTTACATCTTCAATCACCCCGTCGATAGTAGAAAACTCATGAAGGACACCTTCAATCCGAAGGGCTGTTATGGCCGCGCCAGGGATTGATGAAAGCAGAACGCGCCGGAGGGCATTTCCGATCGTAATGCCGAATCCCCTTTCCAGGGGTTCTAGAATAAACCGGATAAAACGGTCTTGCTTTGCGTCCTCATCAATTTTTATTTTTTCAGGTATTTGAAAATTGGGCATGTCTCATTACCTCTATGATTTATTTAGAATACAATTCGACGACCAATTGTTCATTAAAGTCCTGAGGGATTTCTTCCCTTTCAGGGATATGAAGAATTTCGCCACTTAATTTTGCTTTATCCAGTTTCAGCCAATTCAGGTTTTCGTGGGACTTTTTGACAGCGTCCAGGATAAGATCCAGTCGTTTACTTTTTTCACGGATACGAATCACATCTCCGGGTTTCACCTGATAGGATGGGATATTGATCACTGATTCATTCACCAGGACATGTTTATGGGAGACGATCTGCCGGGCAGCGCGCCGTGTAGGAGCAAAGCCCAGGCGGTAAACCACATTGTCAAGACGGCTTTCCAGCATTTTCATCAGGTTGTCACCGGTCTTGCCTTGCTGGCGGTCCGCCCGTTTAAAATAGTTTCTGAACTGACGTTCCAATACACCGTACGTATATTTGATGCGCTGTTTTTCGCGCATTTGAATACCATATTCTGAAAGGCGGCGCCGATGGGTTGGGCCGTGTTCTCCGGGGGGATAATTTTTCTTTGGATTGGAAAATTTAGGAGATTCAAAAGCCGCATAATCCAAACGACGACAGATTTTACCTCTTGGACCACGATATCTTGCCATAAATAACTCCTACACTCTTCGACGTTTCGGGGGACGGCATCCATTATGAGGAATGGGAGTGACGTCCTTAATTGCGGTTACTTCCAGACCGGCAGCAGCCAGAGACCTGATGGCCATTTCTCTTCCTCCGCCGGGACCTTTCACACGGACTTCCACACGGACCAGTCCTGCATCCATGGCTTCTTTCGCTGCAATTTCAGCAGCTTGTCCGGCAGCAAAGGGAGTGCTTTTTCTGGATCCTTTAAATCCGGCACGTCCGGCGGTGGCCCAGGCAATGGCATTCCCATACTGATCGGCTAATGTAATCACCGTATTGTTATATGAAGCTTTGACAAAAGCAATCCCATCGGGATCAACTCTCAGCTTTCTCTTTTTCTTGCGTGTTGCTTGTGTTTTCTTTGCCAATTTTTAACTCCGCTAAATTGGAAATGATTGCTTAAGTTTTCCGTTTTTTCTTAATCGCTGCCTTTTTCCTGCCTTTACGTGTCCGGGCATTATTCTTGGTGTTTTGCCCCCGGACCGGAAGCCCCCGGCGATGCCGGAGTCCGCGATAGCAGCCGATATCCATCAACCGTTTAATATTCATCGTTACTTCGGTACGCAAGGCACCTTCAACTTTATATTCGTCAGCGATTATCTGACGAATGGAACTGACCTGATCTTCTGTCAAATCCTGTACACGGATTTCAGGATCAACTCCTGCTTTTTCCAGGATCTTAAGAGCCATAGGACGTCCTATACCATAAATGTAAGACAAACCCACTTTGACTTTTTTGTCGCGCGGTAAGTCTACGCCTGCAATTCGAGCCAAATTAACCTCCTAATTATCCTTGCCTCTGTTTGTGCTTTTTGTTTTCGCAAATAACGCGTACAACGCCACCTCTACGAACAATTTTGCACTTATCACACATTTTTTTTACTGATGCACGTACTTTCATTTCAATTCCTTTACTTATATCGATAGACGATACGGCCTCTGGACAAATCATAAGGGGACAGTTCCAGTGTCACCTTGTCACCTGGCAGAATTTTGATAAAATGCATCCGCATTTTACCTGAAATATGAGCCAAGACTTCATGTCCATTTTCCAACTCCACCCTGAATGATGCATTGGGTAGAGTTTCCAGTATTGTTCCATCCACTCTGATCGCATTTTGCTTTGCCATATTTTACCCGTTTGTCAGAATAAGCGGTTCTTTTTCAGTGATTGCAATAGTATGCTCAAAATGAGCTGACGCTTTCCGGTCCCGCGTCACGATGGTCCAGCCATCCCGCAAAGTCTCTACTTCATGGGTTCCCAGATTGATCATTGGTTCAATCGCAATAACCAAACCAGGTTTCAATCGCAACCCACGTCCCGGATGTCCATAATTGGGCACTTGGGGATCTTCATGAAGCTTACGTCCGATACCATGACCCACCAAGGATCGGATCACCGAAAAGCCATGCCCTTCTGCATGTGTCTGAATCGCGTAGCCGATATCCAGTAAGTGATTACCGGAAACAGCCTTGCGAATACCGATATTCAGACATTCTTCCGTGACGGTCATCAGTCGTTTCCAATCCTCCGGTAACTCACCTACAGCAAATGTCCGTGCGTGATCACCATAGTATCCATCCACGATGGTTCCACAGTCAACACTGACCATATCTCCCTCTCTGAGGATACGTGGACCTGGAATGCCGTGAACGACCTCTTCGTTGATAGATACGCAGAGCGTAGCAGGGTATCCATTATACCCTTTAAAGCCGGGAAGACCGTGATGGGACCGGATATAATCTTCGGCGATGGAATCAAGCTTTGCCGTGCTTATCCCGGGTTTAATCCATTTTGAAACTTCCACAAGGGTATCGTGGACCAGCTTGCCCGCTTTCCGCATAATTTGAATTTCATGCTGTGATTTGTAACGTATCATAAAGAAGGCCGTTTTAAAAACGGCGCCGTCCTCGAAGTTTTCCGGATTTCAAAAAACCGTCATAATGGCGGGTGATCAGTTGTGATTCAATTTGCTGTAGTGTATCCAAAGCCACACCCACAAGAATCAGCAAAGATGTTCCACCAAAGAAACTGGCCAAGTCGTAATCAATCCCCATAACATTCATCAGGATATAGGGGAAAATTGCTACGATAGCCAGGGCAATCGATCCGGGCAATGTAACCCGTGTAAGAATATTGTCAATATATTCTGCTGTACGTTTCCCCGGACGGATACCGGGAATAAATCCCCCATGTTTTTTCATATTATCCGCCACTTCCGTAGGATTGAAGGCAATCGCCGTATAGAAGTAGGTGAAGAAAATGATGAGCAATCCAAAAACCAGCCAGTAAAACCAGTGATTGATGGAGAAGATGCGCATCGCACTTTGGAGCCATTCCGCATCTCCCATAAAGGTGGTGATGGTACTTGGAATGAACATGAGGGATTGGGCAAAGATAATCGGCATCACACCGGCTGTATTCACCCGGAGGGGTATGTGGGTCGACTGCCCGCCGTAAATTTTCCGTCCGACAACCCGTTTTGCATACTGTACAGGTATCTTGCGTGTTCCTTGTGTCAGCAAAATGACAAAACCAATCGTCAGGACCATAAGTCCCAGAAGAATCACTTCCGTAAAGAGGCTTCTGACCCCTTCTGAAATAAGGGTAACTTCTTTGAAAATCACGTTGGGGAAGCGGACCATAATACCGACCATGATAATGAGGGAGATCCCGTTTCCGATACCTCTGTCCGTTATTTGTTCACCGAGCCACATAATAAACATAGTTCCGGTGATCAGTGTTAAAACTGTCAAAAGGATAAATCCCATACCTGGATTGGGAACTACAGGCATAGGCTGAGCCGATGTCCCGGCATTCATATGCTGAAGGAAGATGGCCACGCCGTAGCCTTGCAACGCTGAGATAGCCACGGTGCCATAGCGGGTTAACTGCGTAAGTTTCTTTCTCCCTTCCGGTCCTTCCTTTTGCAGTCTCTGGAAATAGGGAAAAACAGCTCCGAGAAGCTGAATAATAATGCTTGCACTGATATAGGGCATAATTCCCAGGGCAAAAACGGTTGCTTTTTGAAAAGCGCCGCCGGCAAACATATCGTATAGACCCAAGAGTGTATTTTGAAAACTCTGGGCTGCGATACTGAGGGCTTCTGTGTCCACACCGGGGAGAGGAATATGTCCACCCACACGGTAGACAACCAGAATAAGAACCGTGAACAGAATTCTCTGTCAGATCGGAAGAGCGTCGT
>JASGMP010000015.1 GCA_030156395.1 Fidelibacterota bacterium | reverse complement strand
TTTATTACAAGAAATATTAGAAAATATTTTGGAGCCAAAACTTCAAAAGAAACACAAGAAGATTTGCCTGTTTCAAGCGATGAATCACACGATGAAAAGGGACTAGACAATCCTGTTGAAGAAGTTGAGTTAGAAGAAGCATCAAAAGATGATGTAGAGGAGGAAGGGGTAGAAGCAGAGAAAACAAAAGAGAAAAAGGAAGAACCTAAAAACAAAATGTATGACAATTCATTTAGTCAAGTTGCTGGATCTGCAGAATATCAAGAAGCATTTGAAAAATATCTTAAAAAAAGAGGGAAGAAGGGGAGATCTGAGATCTTATTAGCCCAAAAGGGACAAAAAATACCCCTGCAATAACTGCGCATAATAAGTATTATGTAAACTACCACGTTCAGATGTTTGGAAGTTGTTATGTTTAGAATTTGTTGAGACGTTTAGACACTAAGAGGATGTTGAGATGTTATTTTCGTCGGTTATTTCACTGGATTTTGTGTTGTTGACTGAATATGCTCCGACGCTGCTTTTCATTTTCGATGTAAATGAGACAGAATTATTTGTAGAAAATGTTTACCTTTAAATTGCAACTGCAACTTCACGTAAAAATGTATTTTACAAATGATAGAATCAGATCACGAGAGTGATTATTTTTTCCGGGATTACGATAAATTTTCGAATACTTTTGCCAGCCATATATTTTTGCACACGATCATTTTCAAAAACAATAGCTTCAAGGTCCTCCCTGCTGATATTTTTGGGAACGGTGATCACGGTGCGTACTTTACCGTTTATTTGCACCGGATAATCAACCGTCTCCTCCATGAGATATTTTTCCTCATATTCCGGCCAGCTTGAATACGTTAATTCGTCGGTATTCCCCATTTTTTCCCACAATTCTTCAGCCAAATGGGGTGCAAATGGTGATAACAGTTTCACAAATCCGTTCATATATAAACGGTTCAGTGTTTCTTCTTTATAACATTCATTAATAAATACCATTAATTGTGAAATGGCTGTGTTAAACCGGCTCGATTCGATGTGTTCCGTCAGGATTTTAACTGTCTCATGATACACTTTTGTGAGTTGCCTGGATGCTGGATCGTCTGTGATTTTATCTGTCAGTGTCCCGTCTTCTTCAATAAAAAGCCGCCATATCCGGTTGAGAAAACGGTTTATGCCCGCCAATCCCTGGGTAGACCACGGTTTTGGTCGCTCTATAGGTCCCATGAACATTTCATATACCCGTAATGTATCTGCACCGTATTCTTGAATAATCTCGTCAGGGTTCACTACATTTCCCCGGGATTTACTCATTTTCTCACCGTCTTCACCAAGGATAAGTCCTTGATTCATAAGCTTTTGGAATGGTTCATCCGTAGAAACAACTCCAAGATCATACAGGACTTTATGCCAGAAACGGGCGTAAAGTAAATGTAACACGGCATGCTCTGCACCACCGATGTAGAAATCCACCGGCATCCAGTATTTCTCTTTTTCGGGATCCACCAATTTTTCGGAATTGTGAGGATCGATGTAACGCAGATAATACCAGTTAGAGCCAGCCCATTGGGGCATCGTGTGTGTCTCGCGGTAATACGTCTTACCATCCCTGGTAAATTCAACCCAATCCCGGATAGCAGCCAAAGGGGATTGTCCACTCCCGGATGGTTCATATTTTTCTACTTCGGGTAATTCCAGGGGCAGTTCATCCTCCTCAAGAGCATATACATTGCCCTCTTCATCTTTATACAACGGAATGGGTTCACCCCAGTAGCGTTGGCGTGAGAATAGCCAGTCCCTGAGTTTATAATTGACCGCCCTCTCCCCCGCCTTATGTTCCTCCAGCCAACGGATCATGGTGTCAATGGCATCTTTTTTATTCATCCCGTTGATAAAACCTGAATTGATATGGATCCCATCTTCAACAAAGGCTTCCTGTGAGATATCCCCACCTTCCAAAACAGGTACAATTTTCAAATGAAACTTACGGGCAAATTCCCAATCCCGCTGATCATGGGCAGGAACAGCCATGATGGCACCTGTTCCGTAACTAATAAGAACATAATCGGCAATCCAGATCGGGATTTTTTCCTCATTCACCGGATTGATAGCATACGCACCGGTAAATACCCCGGTTTTCTCCTTGGCCAGTTCCGTTCGGTCTAAATCACTTTTTAACGCAGCTTCTTCCTGGTATTTCTTTACATCATCTTTATATTCGGGTGTACATATTTTATCTACAAGGGGATGTTCCGGAGACAGAACCATATATGTCGCACCAAAAAGTGTATCTGGACGTGTGGTAAATACTTTGATGGTTTCAGGGTGGCCATCCACGGGAAAAAGAACTTCAGCCCCTTCACTCCGTCCTATCCAGTTTCTTTGCATCTCTTTGATGGATTCTGGCCAGTCTAGCTTATCCAGTCCTTCAAGTAAACGGTCAGCATAGGCAGTAATTTTCAACATCCACTGTTTCAGCATAATCCGGCGGACAGGATATCCACCCCGCTCGCTTTTTCCATCCACTACTTCTTCATTGGCCAGGACCGATTTCAGCTCTTCACACCACCAAACAGGAGATTCGGCTTCATATACCAGTCCCTTTTTGAAAAGCTGAATAAATATCCACTGAGTCCATTTGTAATAATCAGGATCCGTTGTATTCACAACCCGGTCCCAATCGTATGAAAAACCAAATTGTTTCAATTGCCTTGTAAACGTGGCAATATTTTTTTCGGTAATGACTCTGGGATGAGTGCCTGTTTGAAGGGCATAGGTTTCTGCCGGTAACCCAAAAGCATCAAAGCCAATGGGATGAAGCACATTAAAACCGTTCATTCTTTTAAACCGGGCAATGATGTCGCTGGCTGTATATCCTTCAGGATGACCTACATGTAACCCCTGACCGGATGGATAAGGAAACATGTCCAAAATGTAAAATTTTTCTTTACTGGGATCTTCCTTTGTTATGAATGTTTTATTTTTCTCCCAAACACGTTGCCATTTTTTTTCGATGTCTTGAAATGGATAAGATTTCGCCATGCATGAACCTTTCTTTATGATGATTCGACTCGAAATTTAACAGATTAGCTTACGATTATTAATTGAAAACTGACCTATAATCCAAAAAATCGGGGGAATTTTTCAAAAAGAACCCATAATAAAAGGTTAAACAGGAGGATAAAGAGCAATACGTAATCAAAATGATCACGATTTGCTTTTTCTGAAGGATGGATCTTCTGTGCTGTTTTGTGATAAAGATAAATCCAGAATGCCAGGAGGAGTGTCCCTGTGGTCAAAAACACATAGCTGAATATGGATTTAAAATTAAGTTGTGTCAAAACGTGTATCCAAATCACACTCCCGGCTGTAAAAGGCAGCCCATGGAGTGTCATCAACATAATGAGATAAGCTCTACGATAACGGGTCTGCCACCAATTATTTTTTAGCAAAAACAAGAGGACCAATGGAAGCAACAAATACACATAAATAGTACTAAGATTTATGGTTCCGGACAGGGCAAGTAATACACAGGGAAGTATCAGGGAATTCAGACTGATATCCAGAGAAGATGTATCTGAGGGCTTACGCCAGGATTCATGGAAAAGTATGAAGACGGATATTATAAAAAGTCCGACACCTAAGGATCGGACAAAAGAGGAAGACATTTCCGGCCGGAAACGGATAATCAGAAGGATGGTAATAAATGTTTGTAGAAATGATGCGTAATAGGATTGTGCAAGTTTTGTGGAATATCCTTTGGGAATATAAAAACGAAGAATCAGCGCTGAAAATAAGAAAAAAGAAGCGTAATCCCGCCCTATCATCTGTCCGTCCTGGACATTTAACAGCCACAGAGAAAGGAAAAGAATCAATGAGGAGATGAAATATCTGATTCGGAATGATTGGGATTGGAGGGTTCCCCGGGAAAGTTGAAGAAACAGGGAGAGAACTTCATAGGATACATACCAGATAAGGGGATGTTTAAATCCATTTAAGAAAAAAATAAAATAGGGGATTAATCCAAAAGTGACATTGGAATCAAAAGTATGGTACCGTTTCGTATGAATCAAAGCTGGTAGCATAACCCACGCAGACAGAGCAAATAAAATCCCGGATTCCTGATAAAAACTGAATCCATCAGGCAATCCACCAAATGAAATCAAACTCATGAAAGAAAAATAAATCAGTCCTGACCATAAGACTAAACCCGATATGCTTCTATAAATATGTTTCTTGCGGGACATGATGTATACAACGGCAGCTCCAGACAATACAAGCATCAGTGTATATATGTGAGTCAGCGTAAGATATATCATGAGAAAACTCCCAGTTCATGTATCATCAAGATCAGGATTGCCATGATAAGCATCACGCCGGGAAAATAGGTCCCTTTATCCTTCCCCTTTTTTGTCAAAAAAAGCAAAAAAACACTGAAAAAAATGGACAACAGGGTGAAAAGTATTAAAAGAATCAGACCAAAAAGATTCTCACGCATAAAAATAAAGAAGGAATATGCATAAACTTTACCGGATAGGGTAAGAGGATTCAAAATCAGGGCCACCGTAAAGATAACGCATGCAAAAAAACGGGTTATATGATCGTTAAGCGTCTTGAATACATCCCCAAAAAGTACAATAATTAAAATGTACAGTGGGAAAACTGTGATAAAACGATGTTGCAGATGTAGGGCTGAAATATCGACCGGGAAGAGCCTGAGGCTCATAAAAACAAAGGCAAGAATTAGTAAAAAGGTTATCATAAAAGGAGTATATGCCTGATCTCTCTGGCATTTGAAAAAAAGAGCTCCCATCATGACAAACAGGATAACAGAAGCAAATATAAACCAATACATCAGAAAAACATGGGGATTCAGCATCAATCCGGTCAGCCGCTGGATGATGAAAAGCAGGGCAAAATATGAAATAATCAATTCGAGGATGGCACGTTCTGTGGATGCGTAATTTTGAACAATATCCGACAAGCGGATCACAGCTATGAGAAAATAAGCAGAAAGAATCAAATACAAAACAGTTCCGGAAACCGGGATAACGGCAGATATTTCATGGATGGATGTGGCAAGTGATATTGGCTCTCGGAGCATATTGAAAAGAAAATAAGCAGTGATGAATAAAAAGATCGGAAGATAGGTAATCACGCGTAATTTTTTCCCCCCTCCCATTTGAGATACAAGAAAATAGATGAATGAGGCAAAAAATATGGTTCCCGTATTACCTGCTATAACAAGAAGATAAAGGGATAAAATCATCCAGAGATACCTTCCGTTATCCTTGTCTGGATATGTAAGTAAAAGGATAAAGAGGGAAATCGACATCCAGAGCAGAAAAAGGGTATTCATTTCATCCAGTTGAAGAGTCAATGAAAATGAGTCAAAGAATGAAATCGTAGAAATGATAGGAAACAGATCCCGGAAGAGTAAATAAAGGATGGCAGATATAAAAGCGGTCTGAAACAATAAAAAGAAAGGATAGCGGTGCCTTATTCGGTAAAAACGATCTGGTAGCACCTCCACAAAGAATGCAGGGACAAACAGAATAAGGAAAATGCTTTTCAAAAAAAGATTCATCCTTTTGGAAATCCTATCATTAACATCATAAAGCTTGCGATCAAATAGAGTGTTAGGATGACAATCACGAGTGTATCCTGTTTAAGTTTAAAACCCACTTCATGGTGGACGTTGGGAGCTTGGAAGTCAAAACAACCTAAATCCTGAATCTGCTTTCTAATGTAACCAGATTTATACAAAGATAGGCTGAACCACGATAAAAGTAAGATAGTTATACCGGTAAAAGCGGTAAATGCATTTCCCGAAAAAAGAAAAAGACTGATAAAAAAAGCGCACACCAGGATTTCATCTTTTGGCTTTTGACGATAAAATATACCCGTCAATAGCAAAGCAAGAAAAACAAGTGAGAATAAAATAAGTCTGTTGATGGTAAGTTTAAAAAGGAGGATATCGTGATTATAGAGTGAATATGATAATACAGGATTTTTCAGTGAACTGGGGAGTGTCAGAAAAAGAGCCGTTAGAATAATGAAAGGGAAAGACAGCAGGGGTAAAAACACGAAACGCCGTCGAAAGGCAGGAATAAGCCCGTAAAACAGGCAGAATATTGTAACAAATAGGAGCAGAGCCAGAAAAAGCTTATCCTGAAGAATCATCATGGTTCCTTTCCATCCTACAAAAAATGAAAAACAAAATCAGGATAATCATCGCGACAAATGCAACAGGGATTGTGACATAATGTACCAAAAGAGCCACCATTACTGTCATACCTATAATATACCCCATTCCCTGAACACACTTATCCCTTGAGAAAAAGAGCAGTATCCCTGAAAAAAGGATTAAAAGGCAATAAGAGATATAAGGTAATAGAAGTTCCCACGTCATGAATGACTTTCCTTATCTTTATCAAGGTAAAAACGGATAAAGAGGACGAGGATTACCATAAATAACAAAGAGAATACAGGAATGAATACTGTTTCTGATGAGATCTTAACAGGGTAAAAAATGATGAAAAATGCAACCGTGATAAACGAAACCACGTATAAGAGAAAAAGAAAAAAACGGGACGGGTTTTGTGGTAAGGAAATAGGCTTGAGAATTTTTACAAATGCAAGGGATACTGTACATAAAAGAATCGGAATCAGAAACAGGAAATACACGGAGCCTTCTGAATATTCGACAGGAAGTAAAATAAAAATAAGCAGCAGAAATAACATTCCAATTCGTATCATGGGTGAGTGGAAATACAAAAACATCCCACCGCTTATGGCCGTCAGGAGAATTAGAATCAGTGAAAACAGTTGTGGACTTATATTCATATCAACACCAAAACAATTGCAGCTAGCATTAAAACCGGTAAGAGCACTTTATTGTTAAGATTGATTAAATATTTCTCATCCGGCCAGGAATAACGGGACATCAGATGACGTTGAAAAAGATCCAGTAAAACCACAAGAATAAGAGTCATAAAAGATAAAATCATGAAGTGAGCCGCACCGGATTGCATTTCCCCTATAACAGACCCATTCCGGAAACTTAACTTTAAAAATATGCCTAGAAGCAAGAATCCCGAGAGCTGTTCATTTAATTCCGTGACCAGTTTCCCGTTTTCAGACAAATGATCATACCAGGGTTGCTGTAACAGATACATATCCAGTGATAAAGTATGGCGGATGATCCATATTGTAACAAACAGCACAATCACCTGTAAAATTTTAAAAATAAAAATCAATGAAGATAGAAATGGTGTTTTTGCAAAGGCCGGATCAGAGGCACCAAGAATCAGGACCAGAAAGAAAAGAAGGAAAAAATATTCAAAAAGAATTCGTATTTTTTTTAACAAAAAATACCTTAATACGGAATCACTGGTCGATAAAAACATGAGAAAATAAAGTAACAGTATCACAGTACCGTATAAGATTATAAAAACAAATTGATGTTCTTGAGAGATAGGAAAAAGGAGCAGATAGACCAAAAAAAGTAAAGATATAGGTAATTGTAATTTATAAATAATATCAATCTGTTTAAACTCGTCGTTATGCAATGGGCCGGTAAAGAAGGATTTCAATAAAAAAGCACGATCTTTTTTCTTTCTGTTCATCAGTTTTTGGGTCATCCGGCGGTAATAAACAACCAGAAAAAACAAGAGGCACAGGCACATCCCGGAAATCAAAATAGTCAGGATTCCTTTTACAAATGGATTGACAGGTAACATATCAAGAAAACCTGCCAGATTCATGAATACTCTTTCTCTATTATTGTGAAATTCATCAGAAAAAAAATAAATTCCAAGGCTTCGTGATGTAATCCATAAAAAACGCGGGGATTTTGAAAGTAGCGATCATACAAATATTCAACTAAATATTGATGATTCGTTTTATGATGGATTTTTCCATAATGGAAAGCCGATTCAGGATATGTTTGCATGGCTGCAATATTTTGGCTACCGTTTTCTTCCTCTTTTCCGGACAAAATTTCCAAATCATGTTTCATAACCTGCAGATAAATTTTCAGATCATTTAATAATTTTTTTCTGTATTCCGGAACAGATATCCATTCGGGGTTTGGATCTTTTATAAAATCATTGTCATAAAAATGACAGGGTAAGATTTTTTTATGTTTATGAAAGTGCTGGAAAACTGCGTGGTTTATGACCAAATAACCCTTTCCTTCCTTTTCCTTTTCTTTTTCATACCCCATTATCAAATCATAGAGAAAGAAAATATCTTTTATGGTGAGAATCGTGTTTAAAGTATTCTTTTCCGGATTCAGAAGATGGGCAGACAGACGTTTGAGTATTTTCTCATTGAAAGCATTTTCGCTAAAAAAAAGAGTCGTAGTCTGATAAAGGGCTTTATCATGATAATAAAAAGCCAGCAATTTAATCTGCTTCATGATTTCGAGAATTGTAAAATAATCCTGAAGTATTTTTAACTGGAATCCCGAAGTTGAAAAGGAAAGTTGTTCATTTAACAAATTTTGTTGACTTTTAATCAGATAATTTAAAAAGTTGAAAATCATGTAAGGATATTCAAACGGGAGTTCCATGATTTCTGATTGCAGTATCAAATCCCGTTCAGGCGTATAATCGGGCAGGATAATTTTTCGGACATATCCATGATTCAGGCTGGCATGAATATGAATAATTCGGTCTTTTTTAAGTGTCGGAACGCGATATGTCCAAAAAACATTCATTGATATCTGTATCCTGAAACATACATAATCAACGCATAAAGAGTGACCATCATCAACGCAACAGATCCCTGATAATTCAATACTTCTCTGCTCATGAAAACAAATATCAGGATGATGTACAAGAGCATTTTCAAAAGGAACACAGAGAAATTTTCACCCATATCAGAATCGACAAGTCCGGATAACCCAGCGTAGTTTTTCACCGATGATTTACGCAAAATCCAGAATAGATAGAAAATCAGGAAACTCAGTGCTGCAATCAGGTACACAGTTGTGATCATGTCAAATTTCCATGAGAATCTTGGCTCTCATAATCACGGATTATTTCATCCATAATGGGAGACACTTCCCGGATGAGGCGGACCCGATCCCGGTGATGCATAAAAGAACTTTTAAACCCGTCTATCAGGACGTCTTTAATGTCTTTCAATTTCAAATTAAAGGTATGGTATGCCAGACACAGTTCGTCGGTGAGGGTCGTGTTGGAAATCAGTCGATTATCCGTATTCAGGCACAAACGGAGTCCGTAATCTTTGAAATACTTAAAAGGATGTTTTTTCAGGCTTGGGACAGCTCCTGTCTGGACATTGCTGGTGAGGCATATTTCAAGACAAATACGGTGGTCATTGATATAATTGAGCAGATCTCCATCTTCCGTTAGGCGTGTTCCATGACCAATGCGGTGTGCTCCACAATAATGAACCGCCTGATGAATACTTTCAGGTCCATACGCTTCCCCGGCATGAATGGTAATGTTAATATTGTTCTTTAAAACCAGTCTGAACGCATTCTCATGATCTTTCGCCGGATAATTCTCTTCCGGACCGGCCAGATCAAATCCCACAACACCCCTGTTTTTATAGGCAACCGCCAATTCCGCCAGATTGTAGGAGATATCGGGACTGATACTTCGCATACCACAAATGATTACACCGCCGCGGATTCCAAAATCCAGCTCCGCTTTTTTCATTCCCCGGATCACCGCTTCCAGATTCTCTACGGTTCCCATATCATTATTTACATGCAAAATAGGGGAATACCGGACTTCCAGCCATTTGATATTTTCCGCGGAAGCATCTTCAGCCAGTTCGTAGGCTACTCTTTCAAGAGCATCAGGAGTCTGGAGAACACTCAATGTCAGATCGAATTTTTTCAGATAGACTTCCAGAGATTCCCCCTTTTCAAAATGAAGAAACTCCATCAGCTCATCTTTATTCTCATAAGGGATGTTGACATTGTTTTGTTTGGCAAGATCAAATAGGGTATCCGGCCTGAGTGATCCATCCAGATGACAGTGCAGCTCAGCTTTTGGTAATTTTTGAATGACTTCCCTTAATTTGGGATCATAGTTCTGATGATGTGACATTTAATTCCTTTTTGCAATTTTCGTTAATATCGCAGTAATTATGATAAACAGCAAGATCCCCAGCCATGAAAAACCGGAAATTTTTGGCCACCAACTTTTATCGCCGGAGATAAAAATTGGAATTGCAACCAAGATACCCATCAACGCTTCACCGGTAATAAGTCCCGATGCAAAAAGGAGTCCCTGCTTATTTTCCGGATGTATTTCCCTGTGTTTTCGTGTAAAATGAGAAACCATCCCACCAATAAAGATGGGAGTTGAGAGAGTGATTGGCAGATAAATACCGACGGCAACTGCCAGAATGGGTATTCTGAAATCGGATCCTCTGGATTTTTGTATCAGATCTGCGATAATGATCAAAACACCTAAAACGGCACCGATAATCACAAAATTCCAGGGAAGATTTCCCTGAAAAACGCCTTCCGCCACGGATTTCATCAGGGTTGCCTGAGGTGCGGGAAGGGTTTCACTGCCGATTGTGTAGGCACTATGGAGGATATCCAGTGTAAGTCCTAACGCGATGGCCGCCGAGAGTGTTCCCACAATTTGCATAATCTGCTGTTTCCATGGAGTTGCTCCAAGGATATAACCGGCTTTTAAATCCTGCATATTATCACCGGCAATAGCTGCGGCACAGCAGACAACTGCACCGATAATCACAGCACCTGCTGCCCCTTCTATACTGCCGGCCCCTTTGATAAGAAGCAAGAGCAAAGAAGAAAAGAGAATGGTTGCAATAGTCACTCCACTGATGGGATTGTTGGAAGATCCCACCAGACCCGCCATATAACCGGCTACTGCTGAAAAGAGAAATCCGAAGATCAACATAATCACAGCCATTAAGAGTGCAGTAAATACATTATGAATGATATCTTGATAAACAAAAAATACAGGGATAACAGAAATAATCAGAGCAATAATCACCCAGTTTATCGGGATATCTTTTTCATGGCGTTCCACAGCAATTCCGGAATTGCGATTTTTGTAGGCATTCAGACTGGATTTAACGCCGTTCACCAGGGGGCGATAGAGGTTGATCACCGACCAGATTCCCCCGATAATCATGGCACCGACACCCATGTAGCGGATTTTGGCATTCCAGATATCATAGGCTGCATCCAGATATCCTGAACCTGCTTCAACGGGATTAAAAAACGAATATAGGGGAATAGCTATAATCCAGGAAATTAGTCCACCGGCAAAAACCAGAACGGCAATATTTCTTCCCACAATATATCCGACAGCCAGAAGTGCCGGAGACAGTTCAGAACCGAATCCAATGACAGAGCGTTTCCCTGCCTGTCTGGAAGCAAAGGGAAGGGCAAAATCAATGGCTGAATTCCACATCTGAAGTCCCTGTTGGGCAAGCTTCATCAATCCGCCAAATAGGGCTGCTTTAAAAATCATCATCAGATTTTTTGAGGAGTCATCTGTTTCTCCCTGATGATCACCGGCTTTCAAAACTTCAGCCGTCGCCACCCCTTCGGGATATTGCAATTCAGCTTCTACAATCAAAGCTCTTCTCAGGGGAATAGTAAAGAAGACCCCAATCAATCCACCGATACCGGAAATTTTTGCGATTTCAAAATAATCAAAATCGGTCCAATATCCCATCAACACCAGCGCGGGTATGGTAAAAATGACACCGGCTGCCAGAGATTCACCGGCAGATGCAGCGGTTTGTACAATATTGTTTTCAAGAATGTTGGATCGTTTGAAGAGTTTTAAAACGCCCATGGAAATAACTGCAGCCGGTATGGAAGCACTGACCGTCATTCCGGCAAATAAACCCAAATAAGCATTTGCAGAGGCAAGTACAATGGATAAAAAGACACCGAGTATCACAGATTTCAGTGTGATTTCAGGTAGTGTGTGATTTTTCTTCATCATAATCCCTGTTGTTTAGCTGTCTTGTCAAAGCCTTGTCGGAACATGAGGTTAAAATAGTCATGATTCCATTTGTGGTAAAGTGATTTTTATTCTTAAGTTTAATTAAATTCAGTAAAAATTGGGGTTTTGCCATGGAAAGATACAGTTTCAAGGACTATGATGTAGACGGACTCACATTTCTGATGTCCAACCGGAAAGAAGTAGTTAAATCTTATCAGAAGCTCCTATCCACGTTAGGGGAACATCTCGATGACAAGACCCGGATTTTGATTACCTTGGCGCTTCAGGTGACCACACAGCAGCCTGAAGCCGTGAAAATTGTCATTCCCAAAGCTTTGAAAGCAGGTGCCAGTTCCGATGAGATTATAGACAGTGTCATACTGACCACACCCATTGTTGGACTGACGGGTATTATTAAATTACTGCCCAAAGTTTTGGATGAACTCAAAAAACATCAGGATATGACGAAAGAGGGATCGTGATGAAATTGTACATAAGTGTAGACATTGAAGGCATCACCGGTGTTGTCAGCTGGGATGATGCTGAAATCGGTCATCCGGAGCACCAATACTACCGGAAAATTATGACCCAGGAAGTATTAACCGCTTGTAAAGAAGCAAAAAGTAACGGGGTACGGGAAATTCTGGTGAAGGATGCCCATGACACAGGCCGGAATATTCTGATCGACGAACTTCCGGAATATGTGACGGTAATTCGCGGGTGGAGTGGCCACCCCTTTTCAATGGTGCAGGGACTTGACGGCAGTTTTGATGCTGTATTTATGATGGGATACCACTCCCCTTCCGGTTCCCTGGGAAACCCTCTCTCCCACACCATGGCTTCTTCCATTATCCGTGAAATGCGTTTGAATGGACATCGGATTTCGGAATTCACCCTGCATGCCCTGGTTGCCGGACACTATAAAGTTCCAGTGACACTCTTAACCGGCGACGATGAAATGTGTAAACAGGCAAAAGAATTGATTCCACAAATCATCACGTTGCCGGTAAAACTTGGTTTTGGAAATGCAGTTGTGACAAAAACTCCATCCAAAGTGTTTGAGGAATATAAATCAGCCGTAAAAGAAGCGTTAAACGCAAAACGTTTCAGGGAGTGCATTCCGGTGATTCCCTCCACCCTGTCTATGGAGATTGTCTATTCACATCCAACCATCGCCTATAAATACAGCTTCTTCCCGGGTGTTGAGATGACAGATGAATCGACCATCCAGTATAAAGCGGAAAACATTTTTGATTTAATGACCTTCATTCAGTTTTGTTCATAAAAGAGAATCAGGGAATCAAATAATCTGTGATAAAATTCCGGGTCGTTCAACAGCATGGCCGTTGTGCCATGTGTAAAAGACATTCTATGCGTCGTATTCATCGAAACCGGTGGATGAAAATGTTTCCCGGAACAAAACTCCTAAGCTGTCATGATTGTCATTCAAAAGAATATGTCTTTTTTAAATACTTTTCTATCGTTATAAAAAATAAGCCCTAAAAAAACAATCCGGCGTATTGAGCCGGATTGTTTTGCGGGGTCTGTTGTGTGATAACGATTAAAACCGCTGAGATTCAGACAGAATTGACCAGCCATCAAGCCAGTTTTCTGTACCAAAAGCCCCTTTAAAATCTACGTTTTCAAAAAATCCGTCATTGGGAAGTTCATCAACCAGTTGAAATGCTGCCCCTCCAGGAGCAGGTAACAGATCAAGGAGTCCTCCGTTTTCCCGTCCGTCCAGAGCATAACCTGGATCTTCCTGAATGGCGGTCAGTACACTATCATCATCACCTCTAAACAGGTCCGGTGTCCCATAAATGATATTATTGGGTGAGAAGTAGAGATAATTGGGAGCAGTTACTCCGGCAAGATCGGCTGTAATCAGGGCCTGTGTGGGTGCATCCGAAATGCGAACACCATATTCTTTCCCCTGATAGATAATCATGTTCCGAAAATCTGCCCCGGTCCCTTCACGAAGACGGATACACTGGTCATTGTCTGCAGAGGCATTTTCGCCGGAACCGATTATGGTTACATTATGAAATTGTGGAAAAGACCGGGGCTGCAAATCCATATTTGACCCGTCGTTATCCATTTCAAAGCCACGGTTACCGTCATCAGATCCGATAAGTGCCAAAAGAAACTGTCCTTTCCCTTGATATCCCAAATCCGTGTCAAAATGGTCATCACCACAGAAGATGGCTGCACAATGTTTAAGATTTACCGTTCCCCCAAACATTTCAAATCCGTCATCCAGGTTATAGGCCACCTCACAATACTCAATGGTTGTGCCCCGTCCCACACCGGCAAGTGTAATTCCGTTGATTTCGTTATCCTGACCGATGGAACGTCCGCCGTGCCAGACCCGGACATATTTCAGAATACCGCTGTTATCATCGGGATTATCGCCTCCGAAAGGAACACCGGCCAATCCTTCCACATAGGTTTCACCGATATTTACCGGGGCATTTCCCAAAAGAATAAGTCCGCCCCAGTTTCCCATGGGATTCCTGTCTAGCACATCCTGAGGAAGTACAGATGTAAAAGTAATAGGTTTCGCTGCAGTCCCTTCTGCAACAATTCTGGCACCCCGTTCTATCACCAGCGCCGGAGCCAAGCCTTTACCATCATCAGCCATGGAATAAATAGTTGTACCTTCTTCTATCGTCAGTGTGACACCTGGTTTAACAAAAGTCTGACCAGCCAGGACAATGCTATCCTCCGCGTGTAGTGTCAGATTGCTTGTGATATTTCCCTTTAATACCACATCCGCCTGAATTTCGTTGTTTGTTTCATCATCATCATTGCTGTTCAATAGATCACATCCCGTGGCAGACAAAATCCATAAACCCAGTCCAATCACCAGTAAAACCCTGAATACCTGCTTTTTCATCATCTCTCCTTTGTTGTGTGTTACATTGCGTAAGACAGGCTTATTCCTGCACCCATCCCGGGACGGTATTCATCCGTAATGTAAAGCCTGTCATCGTTTTCAAAGCCAAATCGAACCGTTGAATTCAAAATATTCTTTACTTTCAAACTCAGATTTAAAGATCCCATGGATTTATTAAATGTGAGATTCAAGGAGTGAAAAGGAAACTCGTACTCGTTGGGAACGTCACCGCTTCCCAAGGCATTAAGCCGTGGACTAAACGTATGATAACTGAGGGATCCGCTGAAACCTTTTAAGCCGTGGTAATTTAAAGAGAGGTTCAGCATGATATCTGATTGTCCCTGAAGTGGACGAACCAGAGATTGGGCATTATTGGGTGTTTCGGCACCTGTAAAAAGACGGATGGTTTCAGGAGATTTTACGCGGGATCTTGAGAGAGTTGTATTAAAGATCATCATGATTTTCCCTGATTCCAGAGGAATGATGGGTAAATGGGTTCTGTAATCCACTTCAATACCATAGGTAGTGGCATGTTCAGCATTTTGAAAAGTGATATAGGATTCATCAGCTGTTTCGATGATGACTTTCTCAATAGGATGTGAAAAATCCTTAAAAAAGGCTCCTACAGAAAAAATCTCACCGGCCATGCGGTACCATTCATACCGGAAGTCATAATTCCCGATGCGGGTAGATTTAAGATAAGGATATCCTACCACAGGATTTCCGCCATAAAAGGCCTGGAATTCATAAGGAGCCATTTCTCTGAATTCAGCACGGGCCACGGTATTGCTGTATGAAATTCTGAATTTCTGATAATCCGAGGGATTAAATAACAAATTCAAAGAAGGCAGGAGTGCTGTTTCGTGAAGATTGGTCTCAACTTCTTCTCCTCCCAGGATATCACTTGTGTAGGGAACTCCTGTGACGGGATTATAGGATGCAATAGTGACGCGATAATCTTCAATTCGTACCCCACCGATGATACGCCATTTATTGAGTGTCTTATAGCGTCCCATTCCAAGCGGGATATCGGCCATCACATAAACCGCATTATTGTTTTCCTTGGCATCATAGGCATTCCGCGTGGCACCATCTGTAGACTCCAGCAGAATAAGTCCTTCCCGGACTTGTTGGTTATTGCTGTTGTACGAAAAGTAGTTTTCTTCACGGAATATCTCTCCAAAGGAGTCCAAATCACTATTTACATCAAGGGATATCAACTCGTCAGGCCAGGTGCCGTTGCTGTATTCATGATAAAATGATCTTTTTTGAAAACTCCGAAATTTGTATTGCAACCTCCCTCCTGTCTTGATCTTATACAGTTCACCCAAGCGGTCTTTTAAATTCAAACTGTAATTCACATCTGTATTTACGTTAAAATCAAATCCTTGGGTAAAATCCCGGATCCCAGCTTTTGCAGATGAACTGGCCAAACGGTAGATATCCTCGTTGGGATAGTATTTATAATTCTGGCTTTTACCATCCGGTTCGGAAAGTTGTGATAAGCCTGTGTTGATAATCCATTCCACCCGGCTATCCGCCCGACGGTCAAAATGATGCAATCCTGTCAGTGATGTATTAAGAAGACTTTTTTCGACATAATATTCTCTCAGGTAAATCCCTTTTTCATCCAGATTCGGCGTTTTTCCACTGCCGTATGTAAATGAGTTTTCAGAAGCATGGGTGTAAAGAGATGAGAATTTCAGTTTGTGTTGATTGTTGATTTTGGCACCCATACTTCCGCTGATACTCAGGTTTGTTTTATAACTGCTTTTCTGATTCAGTAAATCCGTCCGGGCGATCATATTCACATCAGAAGCGGAATATTTGCGGAATATTTCTTCCCGGTACCCATAATCATTGGAAAAATGGACATTAGTGTAATATCCATATTCCAGATTTTTTGTGGGTGTGTAACGGTTACCGGCGTTAAACCCAAGGGAAATCGGCAGAAAAGAATTTCCTTCTGAACTGGTCATATCTGTTGAAAACGCCCTGCCGTAATCAGCCAATAACTGATAATGACTCAGTATATCGTTCCCGTTATATTTTGACAAGATCTTATCGTCCGGAATTGCGGCAGGCAGGCTCCGAATCCCATCATCGAAACCGAAAAAGTCCAAAGATCCTCGGTTGCCAAGACGGAACTGAGCCCCCACGAGGTCTGTTGATCCAGAAAATCCCAGAGAAGCATTGAAAATACGCTGGTCTGGATAGGCCTTTGTCCGGATATCCACCGTTCCTCCACCGAAAGAACCCGGTAAATCAGGAGTAAATGTTTTATAAGCTGTGATACTTTCAAGAATCCCGGTAGAAAAGAGATTCAGGGGAACACTCTTTTTTTCCGGTTCCGGGCTTGGAATCGGTACACCATTCATTTGTGTGGAAACGTAACGATCTCCAAGTCCACGAACATACACTGTATTCCCATTCAGCACCGAGACTCCTGTGATGCGTTTTACAGCATCGGCAGCATTGGAATCACCGGCCCGTGCCATTTGAGATCCGCTGATACCATCCTGAACATTGGATGACTGTCTTTTTTCTGAAATCAGATATGCATCCGAATTTGAAGATGCCTGGGCTTCCACAACAATTTCTGATAAATTCATTACCGATGGAATGAGGGCAACATCCAGATAATGGTTTTCATCTTTCTGGATTTGAAGTCCTTTGACGACCTGATTTTCATATCCCACATAGCTGACAGAAATATCATAAGTTCCAGGGGGTACATCATAAATCATATAATGACCATCCAAATCGGTGGCTGCACCCATCGATGTCCCTGAAATCATGACATTAGCTCCTACAAGAACCTGTCCTGTCTTATAGTCAATGACTCGCCCCTTTAAAGATCCTCCTCCGTTCCCCGCGTGGAGTTGAACCCCTATCCCCATCATCATGAAAAGTAAAATGCTTGTTTTCATGATTTTTTTTGTCCGGATCATTGTATCTCCCTTGTTTTATCGTTATCACACAGGGGAAATTCCACATCAGGAATTAAAACTTCGTGAATAAAAAATGAATTAACGGTTAATTAATCAGCAAAATCAATTTTTGGACATCTTTTGTATCAAATACCTGCTGAGGAGATCATACATGGCATATTCATCAGTTAAACCTGCTTCTTTAAGGACCGTTTTTTCCCGTTCCAGCAAATGATAATCTTTCCGGACGATGGGACCTCCCAATGCCTTGTGTAATCCACTCCGATGAATGTGATCAATTACACTGTCCACCAGAGGTAAAAATATTTTTTCATAATCTTCAGGAGATATTCCGGCTTTGGAAGCTGTCACTTCGGCTCCCCGCAGGACACCGATAATCAAATTTGCCGTCATCACAGCCGAGGCATGATAGAAATCTTTTTTATCATCGGGCAAAAGAAAGGACTGCAACCCCCATGCGGAGGCCATATTTTGCATCCATGAGGGGTTATCGCCTGATAAGGCCCACCACGCCTTTTTCAGTAGTTTTTTTCCCTGGTCAGGGTTTGTTTCAATGACAGATATCATGGGATGAAACGAATGGATTTCCGACTGAAAAACATCTCGAAGAGGGGATAATATTTCCGCCTTATGAAAACCACTGGTATGGATAATATGAGGTGTTTTCCATTCCGGTTTTTGCTGAAGATCCCGGATCAGTTCATGAAAAGAATCATCCCGGATACAAATCAAGAGGCATTCCGATTGTGAGATTTCATGCTTTGGCGTAAAAGATGAAGAAAAATGCTTTTGGTAAGCTTTCAACTGATGATCTGATACATCATCCACTCGATCTATGGTCCATCCCAAATCTGTTAAAAGTCCGCTCAAAGCCCATCCGATGCGACCTGTCCCGATGAGTGAAAATCGTTTATGCATGGTCATCTTCTTCCGAAAAGACATCTGCTGTAAAGACAAAAAAATCCGTGTTTTTATCCAAATAAGCCTGGGGATTCAGACCTGCCTTCATGGACAGATGGGCCAGCATCTCATCTCTGTCCCACCCTTGTTCAAGAGCCACCTGGGGCAGAAAAACAGCTTGTCGAAATCCTTGTTTCAAAACCACACCGTGTTTTCCCGGAATAATCTTTTTGATCGAATCAACGGGAATCAATTCTGAAAGAATTGAAATTTCAATGCTGATATCCTGGAGTTCATTTCTGCTTAAGGGGGGAAAACGGGGATCCGAAAAAGCGGCGGCCTCCGCCATCTCAAAAAGAGCTTCTTTTAGGGGAAGATGACCTATTATGTGTCCGATACATCCTCTGAGTTCATGATTCTTATGGAGTGTTACAAATATTCCGGTTTTTTGAGTATACAAGGGATTTTCACTTAAAACAGGTTTCGTATCGCTGATACCTAATTTATATGACAGGTAACTGCGTACAGCCCTGAGAAGCTCCCGTTTTATAGGATGATCCAGTATCATATCACACCTCCGTTATCACAGCCGATGTATATCCTACCACCGATGAATCGTCCCAGTTGATTTCACCGGAATGGGTATAACCCGTGACCCGGATCTGTGTCTTATCCGAGTATAGCGATTTCATTAGAGCAATGATTCCACCACCTCCACATGCTTCACAGATCCTCGAGAAAAAATAGTTTTCAAGGGCTTCTATGTCGTATTTCTTCATGGCATCAATCCACATGCCATCCATGCGTCGGGCTGTTTTAGAATTGTGAAAATGAGACAGGTCGGAGCTGGCGATGATTAATAAATCTGGATCCTGTACTTTGGCAGCTTTCAAAAAATGTGTCAGGTTTTCAATGTTTTTTTTATCCTGATTTCCCATCACGACAGGAAGAAGGTGGAACTCATCCCCCAAAACGACTTGAAGGAATGGAAGTTGAACTTCCAAGGCATGCTCAAAACCATGGCCGGACTCGGAAAACCGGCAACCCGGTGATGATTCAATGAGCTTGTCAAAATCCTCTGTTCTTTCAAGTATGCCTAGGGGTGTTTCATATCCTTCTCCGGGATAGATGGAAATAAAATCAAAAAATTCCCGGTGACTTGGACTGATGACAACGACATTTTTAAACATTTTACCGATCAGGGATTTATAAGCTTCTGCAGCCCGCTGACCAGAGTATATATACCCGGCATGAGGTACGACAAGGCCGGAAATTTTTCCTTTTACATCCAGATTTTCTGCATTTTCCAGAAAAGTCTGGATCATGTCAGTCAGTTCACGGGGAGAGCCCGGATAAAACTGGCCGGCAACGCTAGCTTGTCTGATCATGGTATTAATCCTCCTAGATAAATCAGTGAAAGATTATAAAATGTATGGGTATAGGCGGCAACGGCAAATCCACGAAACAAAAAGACAAGACTCAGAATTACTGAAACGGCGAAACGGACCCAAAAGCTGTGCCATTCAAAGGCGTATTTGAATTCTCCCACATAATGTAGCGTGACAAAAACCGCCGTTGAAATAAGAATTGCCGATACCCACGACAGCCATTCATTTTTCCCCAGTGATTGAATCATGAGGTAGAGTCCATACATAATAATTGCTCTGAAAACCAATTCTTCATAGACACCTGCTCCGCAACTGTAGGCTATATTCAGTGCATGATCCGAACTGTTGACAGGTGCATAACTCATATTCAGATGTATCAGAATGTAAAAAATTAACAGGGCGTAAATCAAGCCCTCTCCTGCCATAACCGGTATAGAAACCAATTTGAGCTCATGTTCATTGAAATGGATATTGTGGAGCCATTTTACCAGGATGAACACCATGAGAAAAAGAACAATACCTGCCTCCAACCCATAAAACCCAATTTCTGATAGGAGCCTTTTCAGGAGGATATCCGCCCCATTCCGGATTGCCACCGATTCGGAGTGATAACGAATAAACATGACCGATTCATAGACAATCACCAGAGGAATCACGGCGATAAATGAGAGAAGCGGTGATTTTGTATGTTTCAGGGGCATAACAGCTTATAAAACCGAGTAGACAATCCTTCCGTCGATAATGGTCATCAGAGTTTCTATAGAGAGAAAATCCTCCGTTTCAAAGGGGTCTTCACTGATAACGATCATATCTGCCAACATACCTGGCAGCAGTTTTCCCACCAGGTGTTCTTTGCCTACTGCAAGGGATGGATGTATTGTCAATGCATCGATACACTCTTCAATAGTCAGGCTTTGTTCGGGATACCAGGATTTTTCCTCCTTTTCCGGATACCTGAACACCGCAGCATGGACAGCTTTCCAGGGATTTACCGTTTCAACAGGTGCATCTGAGCCTATGATTACATTGGCCCCAGTATTCCACAGATCCCGGTAATTATAGGCATGTCTGCAGTTGTCCTTCCCCCAGATTTTCTCTGCCAGGTGGATATCCCCGGGCAGGTGCGAGGGATTGACACATACCGTCAAATTCCGCCACAATGTTCGGTTCAAAAGATCTTCGGGAATATACTGGACATGTTCCAGGCGACATTTTCCGTCATATTTATCAAGACTGTTAAAAATTTGTTCCAGTGCCGCATCGCCTATCACATGAATCATCATATCCCAGTGATTCCGGTTTGCTTTTGAGAGGATGCCATCCAGTTCCTCCTGGGAATATTTTAAAAAGCTTTGTGCTGTTGTATCGATATAGTCAAAACGCATGGCAGCGGAACGGCTACCCAGGGATCCATCGAGAAAAATTTTCATACCCAGAAATTCGAACCAGCTTCCTCTGCCGCCGGAACTCATCATCATAGACTCTACTGATTTGTAATCATCCCAATAAATATAGGATCTGAAACGGGGTCCCCGTTTGAAGGGATCCTGGTATAAATCCTGGTATTTAATAAAATTGTCGTACTCCTCCACGGCGTGAACAGTGGTGATTCCCTGTTTAAAAAGTTCTTTGAATATTTTTTCCGGTTCATGAAACACGGGAGATTCCATTTTTCGAACGATAGGAGATATCAGTTCATTGAGAGCATCTTCCTTCACGATTCCCAGGGGTTTACCTGAGGCATCCAGGGGAATCCGGCCATTTTGGATATTTTTCATAAGGATCCGGGTATCCATCAAATCGAAAACCGGGTAATTCACCCAGGCGGTGTGATAATCCTTGTTGATAAAAATAGCCTTTGTGTGGGAAGATAAAAAGTTCAGGTCATTGGCCTGGGGCATCAGATATTCATCCCAGGCATTGGCATTCCAGCCCCATCCCAAAAGCCATTCCTGTCCTTTGTACTCATTCCGGATCATTTGAACCGCTTCATCCTTGCTACCGCTATCCCCCAGATTTAACTGGGTGATTTTTTTGGCCCAATCGGAGACATGGATGTGACTATCACATAATCCCGGCAGAACAATCCGTCCTTCCAGATCAACCGTAATACTATCGCGGCTAATGGACGGTGAAAATTCATAGGATTCTCCGATAGCCGAAATGTATTGATCCTCAATCAAAAGGGCGGATACCCAAGGTCTTTTGGCATTTCCTGTATAGATGCGCCCGTTATAGAGAAATATCTGACTTGTCATAATTTACCAGATGAAAAGATTGCGTTGACTGATATTTGAGCGTCTCATCCTGTCAGTTAAAGACTGGGCCAGGCGTTTCGTGAAAAGATATCCGATCCGGGGATTCTTGTCGAAAAGGGCGTTTAGTTTTTCGTAATCAAACTTAATGATCACGGCATCCTTATCTACCAGGGCACTGGCACTCCGGGGTGAGCCGTCAATAAAGGAAAATTCACCGACTGCTTCTCCCGGTTTTAAACGATAAATATTGATTTCCTCGTTCTCTTCAAAATTTACCTTCATGGTGATCTCTATCCGCCCGCTGACCAAAAAATAGAGATCACGACTCTTTTCTCCTTCCTGGAGAAGTCGAGAACCGGCTGGAAGCTTTAAGACTTTTGCATAGGGAATTAGCTCATCAATCACCGCGTTTGGCAGGGCTTCGAAAAAAGCCAAATCTTTTAAAAATTCTTTAATAGCCATCATGTCTCCCCTTATTTTTCATCACCAAGCTGAAGAACAGCCAAAAAAGCTTCCTGCGGAATCTGTACACGTCCCACCTGTTTCATCCGTTTTTTACCTTCTTTCTGTTTTTCCAGCAATTTACGTTTCCGGGTAATATCACCGCCATAACATTTTGCAGTCACATTTTTTCGCAGGGCCTTTACATTTTCGCGGGCAATCACTTTGTTACCGATTGCAGCTTGTATGGGGATCTCGAAAAGATGGCGAGGAATCAGGCTTCGCAGTTTCTGTACCAGTCGCCGCCCTTGGTAATAAGCCTGATCCTGATGGATGATCAATGACAGGGCATCTACCGGTTCGTTGTTAATTAGAATGTCCATTTTTACCAGTTTACTGGGTTTGTATCCGATAAATTCATAATCCAGGGAAGCATATCCACGACTCACTGTTTTTAATTTATCGTAAAAATCATAGATAATTTCCGCAAGGGGAATTTCGTAAATCAACTGAACTTTGCTGGGATCCAGATAGTGGGTATTGACGTACGTCGCCCGTTTTTCCTGGGTAAGGGTCATCAGGTTTCCGATAAATTCCGGTGGTGTAATCATTTCGGCTTTGACATAGGGTTCTTCGATCACTTCGATATCTCCCATATCCGGCATCTTTGAGGGGGTATCCACAATGCTAAGATTTCCCTGGCGGTCAATCACATGGTATTCCACATTGGGAAGGGTAGTCACCAGATTCTGATCAAATTCCCTTTCCAACCGTTCCTGGACAATTTCAAGATGCAGGAGTCCTAAAAAACCACAACGGAATCCAAACCCAAGGGCTTCGGATGTTTCCGGCTCGTAGTGGAGTGAGGCATCGTTGAGCTGCAGTTTTTCAATGCTCTGACGGAGTTCTTCATAATCATCGCTGTTGACGGGGTATAAACCGGAAAACACCATGGGCTTCATCTCTTTGTAGCCTTTTAAGGGGGATTTTGCCTCATTCTCCAGGGTTGTGATAGTGTCTCCAACTTTTAAATCCCGGATATTTTTAATCTGGGCCACAATATATCCCACATCTCCGGCTTTCAGATCTTGTGTGGGGATCTTTTTAAAGAGGAATTTTCCCACTTCCGTAATTTCATACACATGTCGGGTTGCAAAGGATTTCATCTTCTGACCAGGTTCAATACGGCCTTCAAAAACGCGCACATAAGGGATCGCTCCCCGATAATTATCAAACACACTGTCGAAAATCAGAGCCCGTGCCGCTTTGTCAAAATCCCGTTCCGGCGGTGGAATCCGGGTGATTATTGCCTGAAGCAACTCGGGGATTCCTTGCCCTGTTTTTGCACTTGTCAGGATGATGTCATTTTCTTCACATCCTGTAAGATCTACCAGTTGGTGTTTGACTGATTCCACCTGGGCACCAGGCAGATCCACCTTATTGATCACCGGAATGATTTTCAACTCGTTTTCCAAGGCCATATAGGTATTGGAAACCGTCTGGGCTTCCACTCCCTGGGAAGCATCCACCAGCAATACAGCCCCTTCACAAGCGGCCAGACTCCGTGAAACTTCATAGCTGAAATCCACGTGCCCGGGAGTATCAATCAAATTCAGTGTATACATTGTTTGGTGATTAGCTTTATACAAAATTTGAATCGGATGGGATTTGATGGTAATACCCCGCTCCCGCTCCAGATCCATATCATCCAGTATCTGTTCTTTCATTTGAAAAGTCTGCAGAGTGCCGGTATATTCCAAAAGCCGGTCCGCCAGGGTGGATTTTCCGTGATCAATATGGGCAATGATGCAAAAATTTCGAATATTATTGTCTTTCATGTTAGGAAAATAACGGAATTTTACCATAATTAAAAAGACATTGATAAATTAAGGGAGGATAAGGAGGAGCCATGAAACGTCACGAACTCGATCAATTTTTACGTGATCTGTACCAGATTGAAACCTTTGATGATTATTGTTATAATGGTTTACAGGTAGAAGGAACGGAAGATATTCACACGATTCTACTGGGAGTATCTTTTCACTCCCTGTTATTGGAAGAAGCAATCCGTGAACATGCCGATGCCATCATTGTCCATCATGGGATATTCGGGAAAGACTTTTTTAAAATTCATGAGCCGTTTAAAAAGACGCTTCATACTTTATTAAACAAAGATATTTCACTTTTCGGCATTCACCTGCCCATGGATGCCCATCCGGACATTGGGAACAATGCCGAATTGGCCCGGATGATCGGAGCCAGTATCCTGGAACCCTTTGAAGTAGGTTTTTTAGTAGAAAACACACGGAATCTGAGTCTGCAACAAATGGTCAATCTCTATCATAAGGAACTGGATCCAGATGGAGAGAATGATGCCACCAAACACCCTTCCCCCCTGCACTACAAAAGCCGTGGTGGCATCCAGTATTATGATTTTGGTCCTGATACTCCCGAAAAAATCGGAATATTAAGCGGGGCTGGGAGCGGTTATATTATTGATGCACAATTACTTGGGGCCGATACTTATATCACCGGAGATATCAAAGAACATCTGCCGGCCTACCTGTATGACCACCATTTGAATTATATCAATCTTGGACACTACAGATCTGAAAAAACCGGTGTTCTGGCTCTCAAACAGCTGATTGAAAAAACATTTTCCGTGAAATGTTTGTTTCGGGACATCTTTAATCCTATTTAAGAGTTATGAGTGGTGAGTAATGAGTACTGAGTTGGAATTGCGAGTTGTGAGTTAGTATTGTGCTTTTTTTGGAGCTTCCTGGTGTGAGATTAGTGGATTGTGTCTTTTTGGAATGTTCTTTAGTAAGAGGTCAAAACCCAAGTGTGATTTTTCAAATATGCGCCAGAAAATGTATTTAATAAAACATGTGTTTTTGTTTCTTTTTTATCATTGTCATCAACAGGGTAAATAGCTTTTTTTAAAATGCATTCTGCCCTTCCTCCCAACCCAACTCTAAACTCCCAACTTGAACTCTCCACTCACCACTCTCAACTCTCAATTCCCAAATAGCATGTATTTGTCCCGGCAATTTTGTACTTTTATATATAATTCAAAGGAGCGTATTATGGACAAAGAAATAAGGGAAATTTTAGACATATTTACGGAAATCAATCAAATCCCCCGGGAATCGAAGCACGAGCAACAGATATCGGACTGGCTCATGAGGTGGGCGGAAAAACAGGGTTTTACAGCTAAACGGGATAAGCTGATGAATGTCCTTATTCACATTCCTCCCACACCCGGCTATGAAAAAAGTCCTGTGGTGGTGCTTCAGGGACACATGGACATGGTGTGTGAAAAAACCCCGGAATCCACCCATGATTTCCGGAAAGATGCAATTAAAGTTTTAATTGACGGGGACTGGGTCCATGGGGATCAAACCACATTGGGAGCAGATAATGGGATTGCCATAGCCATGGCTATGAAAATCGCCACAGATCCGTCCATAGAGCACCCGGAGCTGGAACTGCTGTTCACGGTAGATGAAGAGACGGGACTCACCGGTGCCAATGGACTCTCCTCTGATTTTTTAAAGGGTAAGATTCTTTTGAATATTGATTCGGAGGATGATAAAAAATTCACCATCGGCTGTGCCGGCGGCCGGGACACAAAAATACGATTCATCAAAAAAGAGGAAGCCATTCCTGAAAATTTCGAAATTTACAAACTGTCTGTATCAGGACTTTCCGGCGGACATTCGGGAAGTGACATTCACCTGGGACGGGCCAATGCCAATAAACTGTTGGGGCGGGTTTTGGATCATATCCAGCGTCAGGTCCCGGAATTACGGCTTTTATCACTCTCCGGCGGATCAGCCCACAATGCCATTCCACGGGATGCCCATGCCCTGATTGGATTGCCGACGCTTCAGACTGATCCTGTGTCCCGTTTTGAACCCTTTTTCTTCGATTTACGCCAGGAGTACAAAGAAAGTGATCCCCGTTTGCGTATCCGGCTTGAAAAAGCAACAGAATCGCTGAAAATAGCTTATTCAACGTCGACAGGCTCCCGGATCATTCAAACACTCATGGCTTTACCCCACGGTGTGGCAGCCATGTCACCCACAATTCCCGGTCTGGTTGAAACCTCCTCCAACCTGGCAACTCTAAAAGAGGATTCAGGTGAGCTGACCATTCTTACCAGTCAAAGAAGTTCGGTCATGAGTCGCCTGGATGCCGTCACCCGAAGCATTGAAAGTGTGGGATTCCTGGCAGGCGCACGTGTTGAATCGGGAAACGGTTATCCCGCCTGGCAACCGGATATGGATTCCACCCTGCTGAAAAAATGTACCGCTGTCTACGAAAAAGTCCACAAGAAAAAACCGATAATTGAAGTCATCCATGCCGGTCTGGAATGTGGTGTGATCGGTGCCAAATATCCCGGCATGGAGATGATCTCTTTCGGTCCCCTGATTGTGAATGCCCACTCTCCCGAAGAAAAAATGAGTATCTCTTCACTGGAGAAGGTTTGGCGCTTTTTAAAACAACTCCTGAAGGAATTATGAAACTTATCCGTTTAAAAAAATCCGGCCCATTGGAATTTTATTCCGCCGAAGGCAGCACACCCCTGAAACTTCCTTTTTACGAATCCACAGTGGAAGCAGGATTCCCATCACCGGCTGATGATTACGCAGAGCTTAAGCTCGATTTGAATAAACACCTGATCCGGAATCCCTCGGCGACCTTTTATGTCCGGGTTCGGGGACATTCTATGGTGAATGCCGGTATTTGTGACGGTGATATGTTGATTGTAGACCGCTCTCTGGAACCAAAGGACGGCGATGTGGCTGTGTGTGTGATCAATGGTGAATTCACCGTCAAACGCATCAAAAAGAGCGGCGAACACATCATCCTTTCTCCGGAAAATCCCGATTTCCCCGAAATGTCCGTCACAAAAGATGATGATTTCCGGATCTGGGGCATCGTGTCTTACGTAATCCATAAACCCTGAGAAATCCATGTTTGGTATTGCGGACTGCAACAACTTCTATGTTTCCTGTGAACGGGTTTTCAATCCATCCTTGGAAAAGAAACCGGTTGTCGTCTTATCCAACAACGACGGATGTATTGTAGCCCGCTCCAACGAGGTGAAGGCACTTGGCATTCCCATGGGGACTCCTTTGTTTAAGGTCCGTGAAATAATTCAGGAATACAAGATTGCCGTCTATTCATCCAATTATACCTTGTATGCCGATATGTCCCAACGGGTAATGACGGTTCTGGCCCAGATGGTTCCTTCCATGGAAATCTATTCCATTGACGAGGCTTTTTTGGATTTGCGGGGATTTCCGGCAGACCGCCTGGAGGCCCATATTCGGGACACACGAAACAAAGTGGTCCAGTGGACCGGTATTCCTATTTCCATCGGCGTGGCTCCCAGTAAGACCCTGGCAAAAATCGCCAACCGGGCTGCGAAAAAGAAAGGGGAATGCGAAGGCGTATGTATTCTTAATTCAGAGATCCTTCGGGAGAAATTTCTAAAACACACCGCTGTGGAAGATATATGGGGCATTGGTCCCCGTCTCTCCCGTTTTTTAAAAGCCCGGGGGATTTTTACTGCCTGGCAGCTAACCCACATGAATGACTTCTGGATTAAAAAAAATCTCACGGTTACAGGACTGAGAACGGTTTATGAATTGCGGGGAATACCGGTCCTTCCCCTGGAAGACAAAACACCGGATAAACAGGAAATCTGCACTTCCCGCTCTTTTGGAAGACCGGTGGAAAAACTTCAGGAATTGAAGGAATCCATAGCGACGTATGCGGCACGGTCGGCTGAAAAGCTCCGGCAACAGCACTCCCTGGCCAATACGGTTCTTGTGTTTATCCGTACCGATCCCTTTAAAGAAGGGGTCTATCAGAATTTCAGAGTCCTCTCTCTCCCTGTCCCCACGGCTTGTACCGAAGAAATTACCGAATATGCCTTATACGGATTAAAGCATATCTACAAACCGGGATACCACTATAAAAAAGCCGGTGTAATTCTCAGCAGTATCATTCCGGACACCGGAGTACAGCAAAATCTTTTTGATGTCCGTCCCCGGGAAAAAAGCCGCAAACGTATGCAGGTGGTAGACCTCATCAATCAGAAAATGGGCAGTGACACCCTCCGTTTTGCATCCCAGGGCATTCAGAAATCCTGGAAAATGAAACGGGAAAATATCACACCCGCCTATACCACAAACTGGGATGAAATTTTAACGGTTAGGATTTGACAGTTGACAGTCGTTAGTCGTCAGTCGACAGTCGTCAGTCAACAGTTGACCATCCCTGAACCCCTGAACCCCTGAACCCTTGAGCCCATGAACCCCTGAGCCCATGAACCC
>JASGMP010000103.1 GCA_030156395.1 Fidelibacterota bacterium | reverse complement strand
GCGTAACACGTGACGAGATTGGTTGGGTGCGTCAATGGACGATGAGAGCAATAAAGTTCCCAGCCTTCGCTACAGAATGCCAACTGCTGACTGTCGACTTTCGACTTTCGACTTTCGACTTTCGACTGAAGTCCCAGGAGCGACGCGACGCTAACTTCAGACAGGCCGCAGCCTGTCCCTACATCTACCAACTTCTAACTTCTGAAAAAGCTGCGAAGCAGCGATTGAAAACTATAGACTCAAAAGAAGGAGCACGTGATGAATTATCTGCCTTATGATGAACGATATGAAAAAATGGAATACCGCTTTTGCGGAAAAAGTGGATTGAAACTCCCACAGATCTCTTTGGGACTCTGGCACAATTTCGGCAGTGTGGATATTCATGAAAATGCGCGGAAGCTGATTTTGCATGCTTTTGATAACGGCATTACCCATTTTGACCTGGCCAACAACTATGGTCCTGCCTTTGGGACGGCCGAAAAAACATTCGGCCGGATTCTCAAAGAAGATTTGGCAGGTCACCGGGATGAACTGGTGATATCAACCAAGGCCGGATATCTTATGTGGCCGGGACCCTACGGCAATGGCGGAAGCCGGAAATATCTTATTGCCAGCCTGGATCAAAGTCTGAAAAGGATGGGCCTGGAATACGTGGATATTTTCTACCACCACCGGCCGGATCCGGAAACACCCCTGGAAGAAACCATGATGGCGCTGGATCAGATTGTCAGAAGCGGCAAAGCCCTCTATGTAGGCATATCCTCCTATTCACCCGAAGAAACGCAGAAAGCCGCCGAAATACTGTCCAATTTGGGGACACCCTGCCGGATACACCAGCCCAAATACAATATGTTCTACCGGGATATCGAAAATGGACTCTTGGATGTTCTCCGGTCCGAAGGGATCGGATGCGCGGTATTTTCTCCTCTTCAACAGGGAGTTTTAACTGGAAAATATCTGAATGGAATCCCGGAAGATTCCCGGGCCGGCAGACCGGAAGGTTTTCTGAAGCCTGAAAACATTACAGACGACATGCTCAAAAAGGTCCGGGACCTGAGTGCCATTGCCGAAACCCGTGGGCAGACCATGGCTCAAATGGCGGTTTCCTGGGTCCTTCGCAGACCGGAAGTGACCACGGCCATCATCGGCGCCCGGAAAATTGCACATATTGACGATGCCCTAAAGGCCATAAAAAACACGACATTTTCACAGGATGAACTGGAAAAAATCGATCAGATTCTGGAAGACAAAGCATGAAAAAGAATTTTCTTATTTCTGTAAAAACTCCAAAACGATTGCTTTTGATCATGGGCGGAGCCGTTATTCTTCTCATAATTCTGGCCGTTTTTTTCTGGATTCCCCGGGAGCCGTATGCGGAAAGAACTCTGGCAGAACATCGTGAAACATTCCGGAAAACCCTCATCGATTCAACCATCCTGGCAGTGATTCAACATCCTCCGGATGCATCCAACCAGGAAGACTGGAAAGGAGCCTTCTGGGCCATGGGTTTGGCCCAATACCGCTCGGATGTTGCGGAAAAAGCCCTTAAAAACGTTTTTGATCATTATGAAACACTGGATAATGAACTGAAACGGTCGTTGCTGGAAGTGGCTTATGGCCTTTATCCGGAGAGGTTTGTCCCGGAAGTCCGTGATATTCTTCAGGTAGAAAAGGATCCCCAACGTTTTGTTATGGCGGCACTGTACCTGCATCGTGCCCGGTTTAATTTGCAGACCGGGATGGAAATCAGAAATCTCCTGATTGAAAAATTCAGCCATCTGCCGAATCATCCCATTCTGGGAATGTTCAGGGCAGAACTGCATTTCCGGCCCGAGCTACCTCCGGTTGACCATCTGCTTTCCCCGGAGTTTCTCGAGGGTTATCCGGTTTTTTACACCTTTTTCAGGCAAAACCGGGATTATCCGGGCGTGACAATTTGCCGACTGGCCGATGGGAGCCTGAAAATGGAGGATGATCAAACCCTTTGGTCTGTATGGCATTTGGGTCGCTCCAATTCCGGCTTGCCCGGGTATGTGACACACGGAAATACCCCGGAAGGGCTTTATTCCCTACAGGGAATCACACGGTCTAAGAATGTCTTTATCGGTCCAACACCCGTGGTTGATTTGAAAATGCCCTGGGAAATCTCACCGGAAGACTTTTTCCATGGAAACACTCCGGATACTTTGTGGGACCGGGCTGATTACATGGCAGTGTTACCTCCCCGTTGGCGGGATTATCTTCCCGTGTATACCAGCTATTATGCCGGCAAAGCTGGCCGAAGCGAAATTATTGCCCATGGGACCACCATCAACCCCGACTTCTATGCCGGGAAAACCTGGTATCCCTTCACACCCTCTCTGGGATGCCTGACAGCCCTGGAATTGTGGGATGATGAGACCGGAACCCGGTCATTCAGCCATCAGCAAAAATTGATTGATTGCTTGAAAGAAGAGAAAATCCAGAAGGGGTTCTGGATGGTCATTGATTTGGACAAATCAAATAAGCCGGTTACCCTGGATGATCTGCCACGGTTTTCATACTCCATTCGGAAGATAAGAGAAGAATAAGACTTTCAGGTGATATTGTTTTCAGGAATTGCATACAGAAGCACGGTGTGGGAATCGGGAACGGACATAAAAAGGATTACGGGTATCTTCCGGTGTTCGGCACCTGTCATTATGCCTTTCCGCCCAAGGATTGTATGTCCTGAATTCTCGGGGATTTGGGAATAGAGGTCATGATAAGCGTCAGCATCCATACACACATCCAAGAATTGATATTTTAATTCGTGATAAGGCTTTGCCAGCAATCCCGAGAAGGATGCATTAACTTTTAGAATGGTGCCCTTGTGATCGGTCACGAGACAGGGAAGGGGACTCTTTTCCATCCATCGCATAAAATCATCACGCTCCCGCCGGATATCGTCAAATTCTTTGTAGTAACTGGTCACATCAATGCCAATGGCAAAATAGAGATTGTATTTCTTTTCTCTCCAGATATGGGAAAAATCCCACAGGATCATTTTTTCCGCCCCGTCTTTTGCTCTGAAAGGATATATTTTTTGTCCCTGTTTATGCTCCCCGAGAGCAAGATACTCAAGAAAACTCTGAGCATCTTTTTGCCGGTCCGGAGAGATGAAGGTGCAGTAAAAAAAACGTTCCCGTAAATGGGATATATCATACCCGGAGATTTCCAATGCCCGGGTATTGGCATAACGAATACTTCCCTGTTCATTGAAACCCAACAAGAGCATACCACCTACATCCCCGATGGCTTTTGTCGTTTCATAAAACCGCCTCAGGGTCTCTTCCTGCTCTTTTCGTTCACTGATGTTACGAATCACCACATGGATCAATTCGTGATTCCGTTCTGAGAACCGGCGGGCGTGGACCTCTGTCGCAATTCGGTGCCCGTTTTTGGTCACATGGGTGCTTTCAAAACGGGCAACCTGATTTTTAAGAATCGTCTGCATATGCAGGTCGATTTTGGAGATTTCATCGTCTGTCACAATATCGGTGATTTTCAAACCGATCATCTCATTCCGTTGATATTTAAAGAGCGAACAAGCCGCCTGGTTGACATCCAGGATCCGGGTTGTCCGGTCAATCACAAAAGAAGCATCACTCATATTGTTGAAATAGGACCTGTATCTGAATTCCCGGCCTTCATAAGCCTTCAGCTTGAGGTAAGTGGACAAATTATCCGCCAAATAGATAAGCCAGTCAGAATTTGTTTTGGAACTGAGGGGGATTCGTGTCATAAGGATCGGTGCTTGGGACCCGTTTTGCCGAACCAGAAAGCCGGAAATCGGCGCATCCGGCCCTCTGGACGATTCGATTTTCTGCGGAATGTTCAGGATGCGTCGAAGATCATTTCCTGTAATATCGGTACGGCTGTATCCTGAAAAAGATAAAAAATCTTCACTTGCCATCTGGATGTGATAAGATGTATTGCAAATAATCCAGTAACCCGGCAGGTGCGCATAGTGAGCTTTTAGTATCTGTTTTAATGGCTGTTTTCCTGGAATCCCGGCCACGCTTTTTTCATTTTCTTTATTCTCAAACAATCGGGCCAGCAGCATGGATAACAAGCGGAGGATATTGGAAAAAAGCTCACTGACGGCCAACTCCTCCTCCACAATAAATGCAATAAGATACTCACCGGACGGAAGGGAAAGACAGGTGCTAATCAACACATGGTAAATATCCGGAAAAAGTTCTTTGCGGTGGATGGCAACAGCCGGGACGACAAGAATATCTTTGCTTCTTTTCAGCTTTTGCAGATGTGTCTGTCCATCCGAACTGTTTAGAAAACGGACGACATCGCCTCTTTCTTTTTCTGTACCGGGATGGATAAAAGTATACTTTTTTTCCGGTGAAAGCCGGATAATCCAAAAGCTCTTTAATTCCATAAACTGCTTTAATATCTGGCTCATCCTCTCCCAAACCATGTCAGGATGGGAAATGTTCATTAGGTCATTGAAAAGAAGAAAACTTTTTTCGTGAATTTTTACTAACTGATCTTGTTCCCGGTATTTTTTATGGACATCCGCAAAGATGTTATCCCACTGGAGATGCAGCTTGCGGATTGTATATTCGAGATAGATGAGGGATAATGTCAGAATATAAATCGGCACCATGTCCTGGATTAGTGAATGGTTGTATATCTGATAAAAGAGGATATTTACAAAAGGGATGGTGCCGGAATAAATGATCCTATACCGGATAAATGCTGACATGAACCAAAACAGCAAAATCAGAAAGATTAATACCGGGAAAAAAATATTCACGTGTTTTTTCCAGGGAAGGGGCTCTAGGAGAAAAAAACGCCGAACCTGGGAATTTGTCAGGGAAACACGAAAAAATAAAATCGAATATAATCCAAAGATAGATTGAACCAAAATATGATATCCTGCTTCTGAAGATGAAATAGAGGGGATAGGTGTTGAACCCGACCATATCGTAGACTTTAAAGAGAGAAGCACAGGGAAAAGAGTAAAAACACTTAAAATCGCCACAAAACGGTAGAGCAATTCAAGGACAATCATATCCGTCCAGACTGTATTCCCCGTCTCCCGGGAAAATTTTTCACCCAGGCCGTGCCATAAAACCCACAGGATATAAAACGTAAAGAAATATACCAGACCGTAATCTGCCCCGTGTCGGAAAAGAAGGATGGAAAGATATCCCCCTGAAAAGGCCGAAACCAACCCATATTTCCAGCCCCATACAATGGCAATGTACACAGGAAAAAAGAGTCCCATGTACAAAGGAATATCAAAAGGCCCCAGATTAATGTTCAACGGATGAATATTCAGAAAAAAACTGAGAATGCCAAAAAGCATGGAGATGGAAATCTTATAGGTCTGTGGTTTGCGAACGCCTTGAAAAAGTTTCACCTGCGTGAATCCTTTCTGGGTGAAAAGGGAAAAATGCTCTGAAACGTTTTACGTGCAAACATCATGTCTCCGGAAGTTTGTTTGAATGTGGTTTTGAAATGTAAAAAAACTCGTGTGGACTTAATAAGGGAATCTTCACGTATCCCGGGAGGAACGTAAATTATTGTGTATTCACGGAGAAACTTTTAGCCGGGAAAGGGTACTAAAGAATATGAAACACTTGACATTGATTGCGCTGAAAAGGATCCTGAGTCAGCCACTTCCAGGAAAAGCCAGTCACCGGATCATGTGGCCGGAAGGCCGTGAAGAGATTCCCCTGGAGGATCTTTACCCGGCAGCCACCATGATTCTGATTTACACCCTGGATAAACGACAGTATTTTCCCCTGATTCGCAGAAGCAACCGGGAGGATGATGCACACCGTGGACAAATTGGTCTGCCGGGTGGGCATCACGAACCTGGAGAGAGCTACCTGGAAACGGCCATCCGCGAAACAGAAGAAGAAATCGGGGTTCAGATAAAGCCTCAGGAAATTGCCGGAAAACTTTCACCCCTTGCAATTACCCGTAGCGGATTTATTGTGCACCCCTATGTCGCTTTGACCGAAGACACCCCGACCTTTAAACCGGATCCTGCCGAAGTGGACGAAGTGATCCCTGTTGCCCTGGAAGAACTCCTGAGGCATCCGGATAACAAAACCTTTAAACTGGATAATGGATGGAACGTACCGGGGTTTCTTTTTTCCAATGTGAATGTGTGGGGCGCAACGGCTATGATATTGAATGAGTTGAGAGTGATGAGTTTAGAAGGATGAATTGGAATTTTGAGTTGAGAGTGGGGCCATTGTGGCTTTTAATCTTGACAAAATAGTACAGTATTGAGTAAACTCTGCTTCAACGAAACCGAGGAGACCATGGGCAAAGATCGCGAACATATTGATTCACTGACGAAGAAAGAGTATGAATTTGGTTTTGTGACCGATATTGAGATGGAAATGGCGCCGAAAGGGCTCAATGAAGATATCATCCGCCTTATCAGCGAGCGAAAGGGCGAACCGGAAAGTATATTGCGTTGGCGATTGAAGGCCTACCGGCGATGGACAAAGATGACGGAGCCCACCTGGGCTTTTGTCACATATCCTCCTATCGATTATCAGGATATTTACTACTA
>JASGMP010000102.1 GCA_030156395.1 Fidelibacterota bacterium | reverse complement strand
AATATGCTTTATCGCTTGGAACGTAGTAAAATGGACGGGTCATCACTGATTTCCCTGGAGAACTGGTTCAGGTAATCTGCTGCCTGTTTCAGAGTTTCCAGAGACTGGATCAAATCTTCCCGTGATTTAATCACCATCAGATCAATCCGGGTGATGGTCTGATTAAAACTCATCAGGGCATTGACCGCTTCTTCGGATATCCGCTGGATATCGGCTTCTACCAGAGTACTGTCGATTTTGTTCAGGGTATTGATCACTTCACCCCTCACACCCCGGACATCTGCGGAAGCCAGTTCTTCACTGAATATCAGGGTGTTGTTCATGATGGTATCAAGCTTAACAAGGCTTTGTTCGAAACGGAGAATACTGCCTTGCGTGGTTTTCACCAGGTTATGAACATTCGCCATAAGTGCCCGCATCTCCAAAGAGGCTGTATCCAGTGAGGTGATCATCCGGGTTACCGGTTCCCGGTTTTCTTCCAGATACATGTGGACCAGGGTCAGAATAGTGTCTACCTTTTGCTGGTTTGTGATATCGGTGATGGCATTTAGGTTGTTCAAAAGCAATTCAAATTTCTCCGCAATCTTTTCAGCCTTTCCTGTAATATCCTCCAGGGCCGAACTTCCCGGTTGAATGTTGGATCCGGGTGGGAGAAAATCCGATTCATTGCTCCCGCCAGTCAGCTCAATCTGCTTGAGTCCGGTAATACCAATACTTACCAATGTTGCTACCATATCTTCTTTGATGGGTGTTCCCTCTTTTACGCTGATCTGTACGGTTACCTGATTGATATCATCCTTATTGATGGTGATCTGATCTACCTGGCCGATGTTGATTCCATAATATTTTACGGCACTGCCCTCCTGGAGTCCGATGACCGATACATTTTTATACTGGATGTAATAAATATCCCGTTTTTCCATCAGTTGCCGGCCGGCGATGATGACAAATGAAACGATCAACAGGATCAGGGTGATGACGAGAAAAACACCCAGCCGGACTTTTTGTGCTCTGGTGGCCATGCTCTGGGTTCCTTTGTTGTCTAAGACATCGTATAATCGTTGATAATCACAGCCGGTTCATAATCCGGATAAAACGGGTTCATTTTCCGGCATATCATTTATTTATCGTATCTTAAGATTAATCGACGGGAAATTCCAAAGAATTTTTACGTTTAGATGTTTAGACGTTCAGACATTGTTTAGGCGTTTTTACGTTTAGATGTTGATATGTATAGACGTGAAAAAATTGAGTTATCCCCGGGCTTCAGCCCGGGGGTGGGGGGGGTGGAGGGGGATACGTGGGGTGCCACCATCCGAAACCCATAATCCCGTTGGATTTAAATCTCCCTTTATGATCCTGGATTAATGTATATTCCCGCCCGGTAAAAAAGTCCCTACCAGGGCAGAGGAAGAAATGACAAAACGAAAAGAAAATTTCAGAAATATTGCCATAATCGCCCACGTGGATCATGGCAAAACAACATTATTGGATGGAATGCTGCGACAGAGCGGAGAATTCCGTGAGAATCAACAGCTGGTAGACCGCGTGATGGATTCCATGGATCTTGAGCGTGAGCGGGGAATTACCATCACAGCCAAGAATACATCGGTGCGATTCCAGGATGTTAAAATCAATATTGTGGATACACCGGGACACTCGGATTTCGGTGGGGAAGTGGAACGAAGCCTAAATCTGGCCGATGGCGCGTTGCTGTTGGTGGATGCCAGTGAGGGACCTCTCCCCCAAACGCGCTTTGTGTTGAAAAAAACACTGGAGAAAAAACTCCCGGTTGTTCTGGTCATTAATAAAATTGACCGCTCCGATGCCCGGGTTGATGAGGTCTTGAATGAAGTGTATGATCTTTTTCTGGACCTGGATGCGGACGAAGAACAGATTGAATTCCCCATTATTTATACCATTGCAAAGCAGGGAATTGCAAAGCGGAATCTGACAGACCCCTCTGAGTCACTTTTACCGCTTTTTGAAACGATTTTAAAGACGATTCCGGCACCTGTGGCGGATGATAATGCTCCGCCCCAGTTTTTGGTGACCAATCTCGATTATGATCCCTATGTGGGTCAAATTGCTGTGGGACGCCTTTATAACGGTGTTCTTGAAATGAATAAAACCTATGCTCTTTGTGGAAAAGAGGGAGTGACTATCGGCATTAAATTTTCAGCATGTTATCATTTTGAAGGGCTTCACAGACTTCAGACGGACCGGGTGGAGTGCGGTGACATTATTGCCGTGGCTGGTGTTAAAAATATTGCCATCGGAGATACGATTACGTCTGAGGACGATCCCCGGCCACTGCCACGCATTCAGATAGACGAACCGACCATTTCCATGATCTTTTATGTGAATAACAGTCCGTTTACAGGGCGCTATGGTAAATTTCTTACGACACGCCATCTTCAGGAACGATTAATCAAAGAGGTTATGGGAAATGTGTCCCTTCAGGTTAAAGCTACACAACGCAAAGATGCTTTTGAAGTCTGTGGCCGGGGCGAACTTCAGATGGCGGTCCTCATTGAAACCCTGCGACGTGAAGGATATGAATTGATGGTTTCTAAACCCCGTGTGATTACCCGGGAAGAAAATGGTCAAATTTTGGAGCCTGTGGAACGGGTATTTATTGATGTACCTGAAGAAAAAGTAGGTGTGGTGACGGAAAAACTCTCCGAACGAAAAGGCCGGATGATGCATCTTGAAAATTTGGGACACGGCCGGGTGGATATGGAATTTGTCATTCCATCCCGGGGACTTATTGGTTTTCGGAGTCAGTTTATGACCGATACGAATGGTGCCGGCATTATGAATACGCTTTTTGAAGGGTATGCCCCATGGTTTGGGAGTATTCCTCACCGGACGAACGGTGCGATTTTAGCTGATCGTCCAGGCCGGGTAACCGCCTATGCCTGCCAGGGAATGGCTGACCGAGGTGAACTCTTCGTGGAACCAGGTATGGAAGTCTATGCCGGGATGATTATCGGCGAACGAAACCGCTCGGAAGATCTCCCTGTCAATATCACCCGTGAAAAAAAGCTCACCAATATGCGGGCATCCGGCTCCGATAATACCATTCCCCTCAGACCCGCCCGGAAAATGAATATCGACCGGTGTCTTGAATTCATCGCAGGGGATGAACTCATCGAGGTAACACCCCAAACCGTCATTCTCCGTAAAATGGAACTGGATCCGGTGAAACGGGCGAAGACGCGAGGGACCGGCACTTCGTGACGTTCAATTGCTTCGCTGTGCTCAGCATTCCAGCACTGCTTCGCAGTGTTCAAAAAAGAAGTCCAGTCACCTATTGAAATCTGCCTAGCCGGGATTGAAGATCGAACGAAGTGAGATCCTTGAACGCTGCGCAGCAGCGTTTGAAAGCCGCGTAGCGGCTCTTGAACCCCTGAACCCCTGAGCCCCTGAACCCCTGAACCCCCAACCCCAATCCCTTCAACGGAGAAACAGTCATTCCCTACACCATACGCCAGGCAGGCCCCTTACCATGAATGTTTACGACAACCGGGGCCGTTTTGTCCGACGGCTTGTCCATAAATACCACACACCCGGAGCCTATTCTGCACGCTTTTCAGCAAAAAATCTTGCCAGTTGGATCTATATTTGCCGCCTGATCAGAAATCATGCATCCCAAAGCGCTAAAATGATCCTCCTGAAATAATTAAAAATCCGATTATTTTGAAACAGGCGTTTATTCAGCCGGATTAATCCAGCCTGATAATCCGTAATTCATCTACAAGAGCTCTGTTTTCCCTCCCGTTCATATTCTCATTTTCCGGCAGAAAACGGAGTTCAATCACATGTAACCCTGCTTCCATGGAAGCCTGCAGTCCGTTGCTGTATCCCCACTTATCCCATTGATCCACACCTCGCTGAGGCATAATGACGGCTCCGGCCTTTTGTTGATTGATAAAAAAGGTTCGGATGGCACATTTATTATCCGTATTGATGGGACCGTTTCCATTGGCATAGCGGAAATCAAAACGGTATTTACCCTTTTCCGGCAGAACGAGGGGAAAGATCACCCGGCGGTTTGTATTTCTGTTCACATCAAGGTAACCCTCTCCCTTGAATCCACGGTAATCCCTTTGGATATCATCTCCGCTTACATCCACTGTCAGACTTTTACTTCCCGGGATGACGGTCAGAGGTTCACTTAAAAAAGAAGTCCAGCCCTTTTTGTCCACTGCCCTGACCTGGTATTCCGTGAATTGGCTCTGGTCTGGAATTGTAAATACACAATCCGTTGTTTCCCTTTTTTTCAACCCATTCACAAAAATCTCGTAGTATTCGGCACCGGGAACAGGCTCCCAGAGAATGGTTTTTCTCTTATACCGGAGGATGGGAGTATCGGGATGGGCATGCCAGGGTGCAGTGTTGATAGGCTCCGATATTTTTTGCTGATTTGCCAAGTGGATGGTGATGTGGTGGAATCCTGACACGGTTCCGGGAATACGGGCTTCCGTAAGGGGATTCCCATCCAGTTCAATGGAATGGATTTCTGTGCCGGTTCCAAAGATGTCAATGTCCAACATAGCCTGTCTGTAAAGAAATTTTTTAATGTGCAATGTATCGCCGTATCCAGGGGGAATGACCGGTTTAAATGTCAAAGCGTTTTCTTCCAGGCGGATGCCGGCCAGTACCCGGTACACCATGGCCAGGTTGCCTGCCACACTCCACAGCTGACGGTCGCTGTTAATTTCAGTCCCCACATAATCCCCGGTTTTTGCCACAAAATTTTCCTTATTTGTCCCAAAAAGAGCCGCCGCCCTGTATATGGATGCCATGCCCTGTTCCACATGTGGGATATGTCCCTGATCTGCCGCTGCCCATGTCCAGTAAGCCACCACAAAGGGCCAGATGCCGTTGTTGTGATAGGGAGGAATATGGGGGATTTGAGGATAAACACAGGGAATCCCGAAAGATCCCACCGGCATATTTTTTAGGATTGACCGGGAGCGGGACTCATCGGCGATGCCAAAAAGCAAGGACAGGGCTTCTCCCAGGGCTTCCGGTTTTTCGGACAGGTGTTGATAGTGGCGGCCATATAAAAATTGTCCGTACCAGCCGCGGGATTCAGACCACAGATGAGAATTGACGGCTTTTTTGATCGTTTCTGCACTTTCAAGATAAGGGGTTGGATCCTCTCCCAGACATTCCGCCATCCTTGCCAGGATAATCCGGGTCTGGTAGTGGACAGCATTGGTTCCCAGGCATTGGCTCCGGTAAATATCCACGGGATCCATCCAACGGGGATAGGTCTGTTCCCGCCAGTCCAGAAAGGAGGATTCCCCGTAAAACAGACCGGTTTCCGGATTCACGGCCACGGCCTCATCCTCTGCGGCGCTACGGGCAATGATGGGGTAAACGTATCTCAGCCAATCCTGGTCACCGGTAGCGGTATAAATCTCCCAGGCGGCCAGGGCCCAGATCATCCGGTCTGTACTGACAGGCCATGAGCCACCCGTGCCTGTATCCTGGATAATCCGGCCGTCTTTTACCTTGGCCATCAGGCTCTTTTTGGAAATTTCCGGTTCCAGGAAGGCCAGGGAAAGAAGGATGGAATAGCTGATATCCCGGGTCCACACACCGGTCCACTTGGCACCGGCCATGAAGGTGCTGTCCTCCCGGATATCTTTCTGAAGCTCTTCCAGGGACATGCGGGTCATGGCATTGACCAGGGGGATGTTCGAGTGGACCTCAGGGTAACGGTCCAGAGGAAGGATCCGGCGCCAGCGATTTTTTTTCACCGGTATTCCGTCTTTTTGCTGGTCCGGACTGACATAATCACTTACGATTTCGTCTTCTGAAAGTACGGTTGCTGTAAAATCACCTTGTCGTACAGAAGCCGGGTGGATTGAATAGGTGTCATTATCATACAGGGTTTTTTGTCCACAGGCGGTAAACAGGAGCATCAATCCTGCCAGAAACCAGTATTTGAACATCGATCCTCCGAAGATATGAAGTGTCAGGATTCATAGAAAATTCCACAATGAGTAAAGTTTAATAGAAAACACACCGCACTTGTTTTTATGGTTGGAAAAAGAGAGTCCGATTCCCAGGATGGGCACAAAACAGGTACCGATTACCATAAAATCCGTCAAAGAGATATTCAGATGTAGCATGCTGAGTCTTTTTCTCTGGTTATATTTTGAGTGAAGTAAATTTAGTGAAGAGGGGGGAGGAGTCAAACGTGATAATGACATGGAATTATGGAGATATCATGCCATAACAATAAACGATTGTGCTAAAAGTGATTATAATGAATCATTGAAAAAAATAATTTACAATATTATAAATAACTGATAATCAGAGAGAAAGGGTTTTATAATGGAAAATTTCAAAAAAATCTCAAAAAATAATCTTGACAAAAAAAGGTGCTTAACGTACTTTTAGCGCAAATGATTGCGCCCTAAGTAGAATGAACAGGACAATGCAATATGGCCCAAAGTAATGCAGAAACCATTCAAAGTGTTGCCGATAAGGTTGGGGTTTCCACGACAACAGTTTCCAGGGTTTTAAACGGGAAAGCCGAAACCTACCGGAT
>JASGMP010000101.1 GCA_030156395.1 Fidelibacterota bacterium | reverse complement strand
CCACTGCAATCGGTTCCGTACTCGGTTTTTCCACCCCACAGGTAGGCTGTCCCCATCATTTCTGCAGCCAAGGCCACAACCCTGGCCCGAACTGTATAAACCGTTTCGAGTTTTTGGCCCTGTACACAACCCCGGACACCCGAGGGTAAAATAACACTATCCGGTGCATCTTCCGGTACGGGATAGCAGCCACCCATGACTGTTTCACCGATAAATTCCCCGTTATCGTTCATCAAACGACCAAAAGGAAAATCCAAGACCCTTTGGTTGAGCCCTTGATATGTTTCATATTCTTCATCGGGCATTTCAAGGATTGAAAAATTCTGCATCCACCCTTCATAGGCATCCGGCAGGCGGATTTTCAGCCAATCGTCTTTCCGGTCCAGAAGTTCCACTTTTTCCCAGGCCACTCCCTGTGTAATCATCTGGGATGAAAAAGAAGGGGCTTCATAAACATTTGCAAATGTAGTACGAACAATGCGTATCATAAAAAATCCTCAATGATTAATCGTTATCTGATTTCTTGTCTTCGTTGAATGTGAGTTCCAAAACAGCCTTGTGAATCCCGAAATTTTCGTTCAAATAGTTGCGGATGGCATCTCCCCGGTTCGGATCATACGTCGTTTTCAGTGCTACTTTTCCTATAAACTGCAGGCCTTCATCTTCCCAACAGAGCCTGGCCTGGGATACGGTGTTTACATCCACCTGCTTTTCCAGTCCCTGAATCACCTTATTGAGTTTAATTCCGGTAGGGACTCCCTGCTGAAGTAATTCAGCCACCGCTTTGAATACATCCCAGATGGCCGCAACGTAGAGGAGAGTCATGAGAATTGCGATGACAGGATCCCATTTTTCCCACGGGCTTTTCAACAGAAGAAATCCGCCGGCAGTCATGATTATTACCGAAAGGATACGAAGAAAAAAACCGCCCCGGTTCAGAATTTTTTTCATCAGCCAGGCACTCAGGATATTGATCAGGAAAAAAGCTGCTGTCAGAATAAAAACGGTATCGGGATTCACGGCCACGGGTTCTTTGAACCGTCCAGGTATATCCAGGGCAACCCGGACACCATATCCTACAAGAATCAGACTGCTGACAAAGGTCACAAGAAGTTCCTTTCGAATAAACCGGGCTGTCCGGTTTGTCATCAACAGATCCTGCCGGGCAAAACGGTATCCCACAAAGGCCGCAGAAGCCGCTGCAAGGTCAGCCAGGATCAATCCGGCTGCTACCCGGACAATTAGACTTTGCATCCGCCAGCTGGCGAAGAGAAATGATGCTGCAAAAATTACCAGCAATCCCGTAAGCCAGATGAGTTGTTGACGGAGCACCTGTACCTGGGCATGGGGTGAAGATTTCAAATCATTCATGATAAGACCTCCTTTAATACTTCCAAAGGATATTTCACATTGCCGAAGGGCATGGAAATCTGGGCACCCTGAATACGAGGTTTTAAAATTTTCAGGGTTTCCCGGGCTATCGTCAAGCCGGTTTCCCGTGCTTCTTCCTTGCTGCGGGTCCTTTTCAACCGTTCCATAACCCAGTCGGGAACATGGGCACCGGGGACTTCATTATTCATAAACTCGGCATTTCTTACACTCACCAAGGGCCATATTCCGGCGATAACGGGGAGTTTGATATGCCGGATCCGATCCATAAAGGTGAGAAAAATTTCCGGATCAAAAACAGGCTGGGTCATGATATATTCAGCTCCGGCGTCCCGTTTTTCCTCAAGGCGACGGATTTCTTGCTCCAGATTGATGGCTCCCGGATTGGCCCCTACACCGATAAAAAAGCCTGTTGCTTTTTTCAGGACATTCCCACCTAAATCCCGGCCGTGATTCAGGATAGAAGCCACTCGTGTGAGACCAATGGAATCCACGTCGAAAACGGCAGACGCATCGGGGAATGTCCCCATTTTCGGCGGATCACCGGTAATAATTAGAATATTCCTGATTCCGGCAGCATAAGCCCCCAGAAAATCCCCTACCATCCCCAATAAGTTCCGGTCCCGGCAAGTAAAATGCTGAATGGCCTCACCACCTGTTTCCTGCTGAATGATCAAAGAAAGATAGCTGGAAGCCATCCGCGACAACGCCCTGGGGCCATCCGGTATATTGATGGCATCCACCCCTGCTTCAAAGAGAATCCGGGATTGTTCCACAGCTTTTTTGGAATCGGGCCCTTGAGGAGGGACAATCTCCACGGTGGTGACAAATTCACCCCGGCTTATTTTTTCAGCCAGATGGGATTTTTTTGATGTAGGGATCAAATTTACATCTTTGTCGTGTTGGGGCGGAAGGGATGTAATTTCGATGCGTTTCCGGGGCTGAATAGACCGGAGGGCATTTCGCATACTCCGGATAAAATCCGGCGTCGTTCCGCAACATCCTCCCACAATCCGTACCCCCACCTGGACAAATCGGCGGGTGTATTCACTAAAATACTCAGGAGATGAAAAATAGATATTCCGTCCGTCCACACGCTGGGGAAGTCCGGCATTGGGCATGGCACTTACGGGGATTGGTGAAATCCGGAAAATTCGTTCAGCAACTTCCAACATATTACTGGGGCCGAGGCTGCAATTCACCCCCACTACATCAGCGCCTGCCCGGACAATTTCCGATGCAAAAATTTCCGGTGTGCTCCCCAGGGATGTCCGTCCCTCTTTATCCACAGTCATCTGCCCTATCAGGGGAACCTTGGGAAAGGCACCTTTGATTTCCCGGATGATTTCACAAATCATTCCCAAATCCGAAAAGGTCTCCAGAATCAGAATATCCGCACCGCCCTGGATCAGGGCTTCGGCCTGTTCATGATAGGCTTCCCGGATTTCCTGGGCGGTCAGTTTTCCCAAAGGTTCCATCCGGTCTGGCGGAGGCCCCATGGAACCCGCAACAAAGAGCTCTTCGCCTGCAATCTGACGGGCCAGTTCAGCTCCTTTACGATTGATTTCAACCGTCTGTTCTTCGTAACCGTATTTTTTCAAAAAAAAACGGTTCGCCCCGAAAGTGTTGGTCGTTAATACATCCGCTCCCGCATCGGCATAATCCCGATGAATCCCCAGTATCAAATCCGGTTTCTGGATATTTAAAGCATCATAACACTGATTAACATAAACACCCCGTTCATATATCATCGTCCCCATGGCACCGTCAAACAAAATCACATGTTCTTTGAGACAGGCTAAAAAATCCCGGGGTTTCTGGTCCGTTTTATATCCTTTATCCATGAGATCAATTTACACTTTTCATTCTTCAGAAAACAGACGGGATTTCACCGGCGGTATTTATACTTTTCACTTTGTCCTGACGTGTGTAGACTTATTTTATGCACATCCATCAGGAAATGGTACCGAATCAGATCCTTTTCGAAGATAATCCCCTGTTTGTTGCCAATAAGGTACAGGGACTCCTTTCCCAGGGGGATATCAGCAGGGATTCAAACCTGTTGGATATGGGGAAAATCATATTAAAGAATAATATTGCAAACCAAGACATGCTTTTGTGGCATTGTTTCATCGTCTGAACCGGCCGGCACCATCAAATCCGGATACGGTTTTTACATCACGGGCATTGCGTTTTTGGGGATCGTCGATGTGGAAGCCGACGGGACTGGTCGAGCGATGGGATCGCATTTCATCCCTGGAAGCTGACCATTCTTCATCCCGTGAGCCCGAAAAAAATGATCTTTACAGCATCTCCGCCTGACACGTGGACACCCTTTATCTGACTTCTTTAACCGCCCAGTCAAAGGCAGTCTGTAGCATGGATTGGGGAGGTGTTTTGATAAATCCTTCATCGATCATCAATTTGACAAGCTCTCTGGATTCCTTTATCCCTTTCTCCGCCCGGGCATAGGCCTCCTCGTGGGTAATATCCTCCCGGGCAAGTCCCTCTTTCACTGCCTGGCAGGCCACATCAGCCGCTTCAAAGGGAAAAACACCAGCCTCATCCATGGTGGGAATAATATTATCAGGATGGATACCTCGTTTTTCGGCAAAATTCGCCAGGGACCGAGCCGCCACAATGGCCATTTCATCACTGATTTTCCGGGCACGGGCCATTAATGCACCTTTGAGAATTCCTGGAAATCCCAAAGAATTATTCACCTGATTGGGAAAATCTCCCCGCCCGGTAGCCACAATATAAGCTCCAGCCTCTTTGGCCCTGTACGGATAAATTTCCGGCACCGGATTGGCACAGGCAAAGACAATAGGCTTTTTTGCCATGCTCTGAATCCACCGGGGTTTGATAGTATCCGGATCGGATTTGGACAAAGCAATCAAAACATCCGCTCCCTTCATGGCGTCATCCATGGTCTGAATTTTTTGAGGATTGGTGGATTCACAAAGCTCCCACTTCCGGTAATACCGAGTATCCGCCCTAATATCCTCCCGGTCACGGTTGAGAGATCCGGTGGAATCAAAAATAATCATCTTTTCAGGATCTCCGCCGGCTTTTTGAATAATACGGGCAATGGTGGTGTTTGAGGCTCCGGCACCCAACAACACAATTCGGACATCCCCAATAGGTTTATCCACCAGTTTCAAGGCATTGAATAAGCCCGCCAGTGTGACCGACGCCGTTCCCTGGGCATCATCATGCCACACCGGAATATCACACACCTCGCGAAGGGTATCCAAAACCTTATAACAATTGGGCTGGGAAATATCCTCCAGGTTTACGGCACCAAAACTTGGCTGGAGCATTTTTACAAAATCGATGATTTTATCTGGATCGTGTTCGCCTTTTTCATTCCGGCTGTCTATACACAGGGCATTGGCATCTACACCCCCCAAATATTTCATCAAAAATGCCTTTCCTTCCATCACGCCCAATCCGCCGGGAGGTGTACAATTGCCATCTCCCAATACCCGGGTGGAATCACTCACGACAGCCACCAGATTTCCCCGGTTGGATAAATCATAGGATGCCAGATTGTTGTCACGAATTGTGGTGGACACCTTCGAAACACCGGGTGTATACCATACATTGAACCAGTTAAACCCAAAAACAGCAGCCTTGGGGACTGTCTGCATTTTTCCATTATAAAAGGTATGAGCATCAAAGGACAACCGTTTAAGAAACAAAGTTTTCGCCTTTGCAATCTGTTCACTGCTCAAGCCCTCAGCTTCCAGCATCTCATTCAAATTATCCAGTGTATAATGAATCTCTTTCATCCTTCCTCTCCTCCTCGCTTTCAGTTAAACCCGACCCGCCTGAACCAGACGGGAAAAATGTTCAAAACTCCGGTCCCAGATCTTCTCGGCATCATCCGGGAAAAAACACCCGGGCAGTTCTCGCATTTTCAAATAATACGTGATGCATTCACAGCATATTCCCATGTGGGGATACGGTAAATAGGTGCTCTGACACCGTTTCAAATTTTTCTTTTGTCTGCAGTCCATGCGGCTTTTTTATGACGTATATTTAACAAAAGAATCTATCAATCTGCAGGGGAATCTGCAAACGTTATTAGAGTCCTTGAATATTATAATTTTAATATTATCTTGATTTATGTTTTTAAATTTTTCATATTACAGGTGCCCCCGGAAAAGCACAAGAGGAGTTCATCATGAAACATGTAAATGGTCACATGTTTTCAGTTGCCTTTATTATCCTGCTTCAGGCACTGACATGTGTAAAAAGTCTTTGGGCTGATACGCTTATCGCCTGGGATTTTGCCGGATATACCGGTGAAGAGGCCACAGGGGAAGCAGAAGTGGCTCATGCTTTTTTGGCTAAAACCGATTCATCTTTTCTGATTCGCCGTGGCCCCGGGATTCAGGATGCACCCAACAATGACCGGTTCAATGCCAACAACTGGACCGAAGCGGATTTGCCTTCGGCCATTGACCAGGGAGATTATTTTGAGTGGGAATTATATCCAATTCCTGGAAGTGTCCTGCAGCTCACATCCATTACTTTGCAGATTGAAAGGTCTTCCACAGGCCCCTCCTGTTTTATCCTTCGTAGCAGTCTGGATGGATTCAGCGAAGATCTCGGGAGCTGGGAGATTACCACATCCTCCCAAAATATTACAGTGGATCTGACTTCTTTACCTGTCATAGAATCCCGCCTGATCTTTCGCTTTTACGGATACGGAAACACCTATACGGCCGGCTCCGCAGGATTTGAAGGACCTGGAAAGGATGTGATTGTCGAAGGAACGTTGAACAGCAAAGTTCCCCTTCCTAAAAATCTATCAATACCCGAAGCAACAGATTCTACCCTGATTCTGAGCTGGAATATACCGGATGGAGAATTGGGAACAGACTGGAGCGGTTTTTATCTTTTTGTCCGGCCGGACAGTTCAAACACGCTGAACCCTTCACAGCTGGAAAAGCAGATTTTCCGGCCGAATCCCATCCTATCCCTTGCCAGTATTCATGAAGGCAGTTATTGTGCAGGTCACATCCAGGACTCGATAACCTGTTCTCTTATTCTTTCAGGTATTGCAGAAGGCCGTTTCTATTACGTAACCGCTTATGCTTATCTTGTAGAAGGTGTCGATACGTCATGGTCTGTCCAGGCGCCGGAAAAATCCCTTCGATATTATCCGATCGTGATCAATGAAATCCT
>JASGMP010000014.1 GCA_030156395.1 Fidelibacterota bacterium | reverse complement strand
CGACTAACGACTGTTGACTAACGACTGCCGACTGATGACTGCCGACTAAACAACGTCCAAAAGTAATTGTATGAACAGATGAAGGTATGTATATTATACGAAGTTTGAAAATTGACAATGTAACGATGAGAGAAAAACTGAAAACCCATGACAGACACAATAAAGATTACCCTTCCTGACGGTAGTGTTCAGGAGTTTCCCATAGGATCGACCCCCTACGATGTGGCTTTATCAATCAGTGAAGGACTTGCAAGGAATTGTCTTGCCGCAAAAGTAAACGGTAAGCTGATTGATTTGAAACGTCCCTTGCTAAATGATTCGGAAATTTTTCTGATTACCTATAAATCTCCTGAAGCCCATGAAATACTTCTCCACAGTACAGCCCACATTATGGCTCAGGCGGTTCAGCGGCTTTTCAAGGATGTAAAAGTGACCATCGGTCCGGCCATTGAAAACCGGTTTTATTACGATTTTGATGCCCCGGTTCCTTTTACTGAAGAGGATCTGGATAAAATTGAAAAAGAAATGGAAAAAATTATTTCCGAAGATCTTCCGATTACCCGACGGGAAGTAACCCGCGACGAAGCAATCCGTTTCTTTAAAAATCTCGGCGAGACCTACAAAGTGGAGATTATTCGTGATATTCCGGAGGATGAGATATTATCCATCTATACCCAGGGGGAATTTTCAGATCTTTGCCGCGGTCCCCATATTCCATCAACCGGAAAAGTCCCGGCTTTTAAACTCTTGAGTGTGGCTGGTGCTTATTGGCGCGGGGATGAACGGAATAAAATGCTGTCCCGGATTTACGGAACGGCTTTTCCTGACAAAAAGGGACTCAAGAATTATTTGAATTTCCTGGAGGAAGCCAAAAAGCGGGATCACCGGAAACTGGGACGGGAACTGGATCTTTTTGATTTTTCCGACCGAGTGGGGCAGGGACTCCCTTTATGGTTCCCAAAAGGGGCAACGCTCCGAAAAATTATTGAAGATTTCTGGCATATAGAACACCGGAAAGCCGGTTATGAACTGGTCCAGACTCCCCATATCGGTAAATCGGAACTTTGGGAAACATCCGGACATCTGGGTTTTTATAAAGATTCCATGTACAGTCCTATGGAGGTTGAAGGACAGGATTACTATATCAAGCCTATGAACTGTCCTTTTCATATTATGATTTTCAACCGACGGCAACATTCCTACCGGGATCTGCCTGTCCGCTATGCTGAACTGGGAACGGTATATCGTTATGAAATGTCCGGGGTTTTACACGGACTTATGCGGGTCCGGGGATTTACTCAGGATGATGCCCATATCATCTGTACACCGGATCAGTTAAATGATGAAGTGGAAAAACTCATCCAGTTCTCGTTTGATTATTTGAAAACCTTCGGATTTACCGAATTTGAAGTCTACCTTTCTACACGACCTGAAGGAAAATCTGTCGGTGATCCGGCAGATTGGGAACAAGCCCAGGCATCTCTGAGAGCATCCCTGAAAAAGAAGGGTGTTGATTTTGAAGTGGATGAGGGAGGCGGTGCCTTTTATGGACCTAAAATTGATATTAAAATCAAAGATGCCATCGGCCGCTTATGGCAATGTACCACCATCCAGTTTGATTTTAACGAGCCTGAACGATTTGATATGGAATACACCGGTGCAGATGGGAATAAACATCAGCCTTTTATGATACATAGGGCTATCATGGGTTCTCTTGAACGCTTTATCGGAATTCTCCTCGAAGATACAGCCGGACATTTCCCCATGTGGCTGGCTCCGGTCCAGGTGAAACTTCTGCCGATTGCCGATCGTCACCTGGAATATGCCCGTGAAATTGCCGATTCTCTTTTTCAAAAGGGAATCCGGGTGGAAATGGATGACCGTCAGGAGAAAATAGGTGCAAAAATACGTGATGCAGAATTGAATAAAATCCCATTTATGTGTATAATTGGAGATAAAGAAGTGGACGATCGCCTGGTCAGTGTCCGGCAACACCGGAAAGGGGATCAGGGCTCACTTCGGTTCGATGAATTTATTCATTGGATGCAGGAAGCATCAAGACCTGAATATACGGAATAGGTTCAGGTTTGTCAGTTAACCCGAAACAAAGGAGAGACTATTTCGAAAAAAGATGACAGCCAACGAATCAATCAGGAGATTCGTGCTCCAAGAGTTCGACTGATTGAAGAAAATGGTAATCAAATTGGTATCGTAAGCATACAAGAGGCGCTTAGAGAAGCTGAAAAAAGAGAATTGGATCTGGTGGAAATTTCCCCGGATGCAAATCCCCCTGTATGCAAGATACTTGACTTCGGAAAGTATAAGTATCAACAGCACAAGCACGAGAAGGAAAACCGGAAGAAACAGCATGTCGTACAATTGAAAGAGATCCGGTTCAGACCTGGAACAGATGTCCACGACATCGAGACCAAAGCCAAAAAGATCCGTAAATTTATTGAAGACGGATCCAAGGTGAAAATCACGATCATGTTCCGGGGGCGGGAGATGGCTCACAAAGAGTACGGACACAAAGTCCTTGAAGTAGTGAGCGAACAATTGTCAGATATTGCCCGCATGGAAAGTGAGCCGTCACAGGAAGGCCGTTTCTTGACGACTTATCTCGTCGCCAAATGAAAGGAGTCGCATTCAATGCCCAAAATGAAGACAAATCGAGGTGCCGCTAAACGATTCAAAGTGACAGGCACCGGGAAAATCAAACGCGTGAAAGCTTACGGCAGTCACCTACTTACATCCAAGACCACGAAGCGTAAACGCTCATTAAGAAAACCCACCGTGGTTTCAAATGCTGAAAGACGGCGGGTAAAACGGATGCTGGGAATTTAAAGGAGGTGAAATATGCCAAGAGCCAATAGTTCTGTACCAAGACATCGTCGCCATAAAAAAATACTGAAAATGGCAAAAGGCTACTGGGGTGCCAGAAGCCGACTTTATAGAACCGCAAAAGAAGCTGTCGAACGAGGTTGGCTGTATGCCTATCGCGACCGCCGGCGTAAGAAACGAGATTTTCGCCGTTTGTGGATTACCCGTATCAATGCTGCCGTCCGCCAGTACGATATGTCCTACTCTGTGTTTATTCACAAACTGCAGGAAAACAACATCAAACTCAACCGGAAACAACTGAGCGAAATGGCAATCCGTGAACCTCAGAGTTTCAAGAAGCTGGTGGAATCACTTAAGTAGAAAAACATATTTATGACACTTCTGGAAAAAATCAATCACGTTCGGGATCAGTTCAAGACTGATCTCGAACGTATTAGTGACTTAAAAAGCTGGGAAGAACTGAAAAATACCTATTTGGGAAGGAAAGGACTTGTCAGCAAACTTTTTTCCCGGATTGAAGATGTCCCCCCCCAGGACCGTAAGACCATTGGTCAGGCGTTGAACAGCCTGAAAAATGAGCTTCAGAATCAAGTAGATTCGTTGCGACAGGCACTGCAGGAAAAGGTGGATGAATCCCGCGAGGTGGATTATACCCTTCCCGGTTTTCCCATCTTTAAAGGGTCCCGTCACCCCCTGACCCAGGCGATTGACGAAATGTTGTCAATTTTTGCCCGGTTAGGCTTTGATATTGCCTATGGACCCGAGGTGGAAACAGACTGGTACAATTTTTCATCCCTGAATTTGCCTCTCAATCACCCGGCCCGGGATATGCAGGATACCTTTTATGTGGATGAAGGGATTATGCTCAGGACCCATACATCACCGGTACAAACCCGGTATATGACACAGCACAAACCACCGGTCCGGATTGTGGCACCGGGAAGAGTCTATCGGAATGAAGCCATCAGTGCCCGGAGTTATTGCATGTTCCACCAGATCGAAGGCCTTTATGTGGATAAAAATGTGACCTTTGCCGATCTGAGGGGAACATTGGAACTCTTTTCCAAAATGTATTTTGGTTCTGATGCCCGGATCAAGTTTCGTACAAGTTACTTTCCCTTTACCGAACCATCTGCGGAAGTGGATGTATCCTGTTTCCTCTGTAATGGAAAAGGTTGCCGAGTCTGTAAAAATACCGGCTGGCTGGAAATTTTGGGATGCGGAATGGTGGATCCCAATGTGTTTAAGGCGGTAGGATATGATCCGGAAGAAGTAAGCGGATATGCTTTTGGCCTGGGCGTTGATCGTTCAGTAATGCAAAAGCTGGATATTCCTGACATTCGCATGCTGTTTGATAATGACGTCGAATTTTTAAAACAATTCTGATTCGACATACCGATAATGGAGTTTTACTGTGAAAGTTGATCTGAACTGGCTTCAGGATTATGTAGATATAGATAGACCCCTTGAGGAAATCCGCGATCTGTTGACGGAGGCAGGACTCGAATGCCAGATTGTTGAATCCGGTCCTAAGGTTCCCGAAAGTGTGATTGTGGGGGAAGTCCTTTCCGTAGAAAATCATCCTAATGCCGACAATTTGTCTGTTTGTTTTGTGAACACCGGTGAACCAGAACCGGTTCAAATTGTCTGTGGTGCCCCAAATGTAGCTGCCGGTCAGAAAGTCCCGGTGGCAACGGTGGGCACATCTCTGACGCCCGAATTCACGTTGAAAAAAGCAAAACTGAGAGGGGTTATTTCCAACGGTATGATTTGTGCCGAGGATGAACTGGGCCTCTCGGAAGATCATTCAGGAATTATGGTTCTGGATGAATCCTGTGAGATTGGGAAATCCCTGAACAACTACCTTCCCCAAACGGTGATTCTGGATATTGATTTAACGGCAAACCGCCCCGATTGCATGTCCCATATCGGGGTCGCTCGGGAAGTGGCTGCTCTTACCGGTAAACCCCTGAAAATTCCTGAAATCACACTTCAGGAAACAGGACCGGATATCCATTCCCTGGCTCAGGTGGATGTCCTTGCTGCAGATGGATGTCCACGCTATACAGCCCGAGTCATCCAGAATGTTAATATAGGTCCCAGTCCGGACTGGCTGAAAAGACGGATCGAAGCCATTGGCTTGCGACCGGTCAATAATGTGGTGGATGCTTCCAATTATGTGTTGCACGAAACCGGACATCCTCTCCATACCTTTGACTATGATAAATTAGCCGGACACCGGATTGTGGTCCGGTATGCGGAAGAAGGAGAGACCTTTGAAACCCTGGATCATAAAGAACGGACTCTCTCCCGAAATGTCTTATTGATTTGTGATGGGAAAAAACCGGTCGCCATGGCCGGTGTAATGGGCGGACTCGATTCTGAAATTTCCGAGGACACCGTCAATGTATTGATAGAAAGTGCTTATTTTGACCCACCGACCATCCGGAAAGGGTCCAAGCAGCAGTTGCTCTCCACCGATTCCTCCAAGCGCTTTGAAAGGGGAACGGATCCCAATGCAAACTGTGTGTATGCCCAGAACCGTCTGGCATCCCTCATTCTTGAGCTGGCAGGGGGAAGCTGCGCTAAAGGGATGATCGATGTCTACCCGAAAAAAATTGAACCCCTTTCCATCACCATGCGTTTTGACAGGTTGAAAAAAATTACATCCCTCGATATTTCCCCCAAAACATGTCGCACGATTTTCGAATCCCTGGATATTTCCGTTCTGTCTATGGACGATCAAACGATTCACGTTCTTGCTCCAACCTTTCGTCCGGATCTGGAACGGGAAATTGATCTTATTGAGGAAATTATTCGCATTTACGGATTGAATAAAATTCAGGCAAATTCACGGCTTCAGTTTTCCATGCCTGAAACCGTCGATTCGATGAATCCCTTTTTAAACAGAATCCGTGAGATTTTTATGGGATTTGGTTTTCACGAAGCCATCAGCAATTCCCTGGTTTCACAGGATATGGCGAAAGCCGGAATTTGGGGGTATGAACCCGTCCGTTTGATGAATCCTTTGTCGGTGGACATGAATTTTTTAAGAACAGACCTGATTCAGCCCCTGTTGCACGATTTAAAACTGAATGCCGCCCGAAAACGGCAACATGTTCGTCTATTTGAAATCGGACGGGTGATGGAGAAAGATCCATCGTCGGAAACCACAGTTCGTGAACACCAAAATTTGGGTGTGATCATGTGCAGTGATATGTGGGAACTCCATTGGCTCCAGAGTCCTGCACCGGCTGATTTCTTTTATGGAAAAGGAATGCTGATGCGCTTACTTGACAACCTGGGTATCACGAATATCTCTTTGAAAACCACAGATTTTAATCCGAATGCATATCATATTTTTATGAATATCATGTCGGGAAAAACACAAATTGGGAAAATAGGTGAATATGATCCCGAATTTCTGAATAAATACCAGCTGGAATATCCGGTGGTCATTCTGGAACTGAAACTGGATGAAATTTTTAAACGTCGGAAAGAGGTTTTTAAATACAAATCCGTATCCCCTTATCCTTCAATGACCCGGGATATTTCCATTGTAGTGGATAAAAACATGGAATCTGAAACTCTGATGAAGGAAATTTATCAAAAAGGAAGTAAATTTCTGAAGGATGTGGTGGTCTATGATCAATTTATGGATGACCGGAAACTCACTCCGGGGAAAAAGGCGCTTTCTTACCGGCTTTGGTTCCAGAGTGATAACCGGACCCTTGAAGATCAGGATGTGGACCGCATCATGGAAAAGATATTTAACATACTGATCAGGAAATATGGAGCTCAACTCAGATAATGGACATCAGGGCTCTTGAAGAACTGGAAATCAAATTACATCTGCTGGTGGAACATCTGCAGTCTGTAAAAGAGGAGAATCAACGCCTTCGTCAGTCCCGGAGCCAACCCAACCCCGAAATTCAGAAAGCTGTGAAGAGAATCAGCACAAGTCTTCGAAAAATATCGGGATGGATTGATGAGGAACTGAAGGCTCAGGCGGAATTAAACCATGAGCGTAGAGAATGAAGAAAAATCGGTTGTCCTAAAGATTTATGGCCAGGACTATCCGGTTCGGGGCAAAGTAGATGTGGAGCAGTTGAAACGCATCGCCGCCCTGGTAAATGACAGAATGCACGAAGTCGGTGCTAATATGTCATCCTCTGCGGCTGTTCATAAAATAGCTGTTCTGGCGGCAATGAATATTGCCGGAGAATATCTGGAGTATCGGGATGAACACGAAAATCTTTTGGATAGTGTGGAAAAAAAATCCCGGGAAATGATTCTTACGATTGACCGTTCTTTAAGCGATACCTGATATTATCTGCGGAGATCCGGTTTTCCTGGTTTTAACCGGGAGATGACCGATGCTTAATATTATTATTTGCTCAACCGTATCCTTTTTAGTGGGTTTCCTGATTTACTGGCTTTATGTCCGTATTAAGCTGGGTGGATTGAAGAATCACATCCGGGATATGCTGGAAAATGCCCGTAAAGAAGGGGAAAGTATAAAAAAGGAACGCATCCTTGAAGCGAAAGATGAAGCCCTTCGTATTAAACAGAATGCCGAGGAAGAGTACAAACAGAAACTCAAAGATGTCCGTGAAGCCGAAAAGGAGATCCTGAAAAAGGAGAGTAATCTTGAGCGCCGCAGTGATTTTCTTGACCAGCGGTACGACAATATCCAGAAACAGGAGAATGAACTCCGGAAAAAGGAAAAGAAACTGGAGGAGAAGGCGGAAGAAGTCGGAAAACTGATTCGTCAGCAGCAAGCCAAACTGGAGGAAATCGGTGGATTGAGTACCGATGAGGCCAAGGAAATTCTCATGAATAGCATGATTGAAAAAGCCCGGATGGATGCGCAGGTGAAAGTAAAGGAAATCCGGGAACAGGCTCTGCTGAATGCCAATAAAGAGGCAAAAAAAATCATCATCGAAGCCATTCAGCGCTCAGCGGCTGATCATACAGCAGAAACGACAGTGACCGTTGTGAATTTGCCCAATGAACAGATGAAAGGACGGGTGATCGGACGTGAAGGACGGAATATCCGTCACTTTGAATCCCTTACCGGTGTTGAACTGATTGTAGATGATACACCTGAAGCAGTGGTTCTGAGTGGATTTGATCCCATTCGCCGGGAAACTGCCCGAATTGCCCTTGAGAAATTGATTCAGGATGGCCGGATCCATCCTGCACGGATTGAAGAAATGATCGAAAAGGCCACAAAAGAAATTGAGGAATCCATCATTCAGGCAGCCCAAGATGCCCTGATGGAACTTGAACTCCCGCCTATGAATCCCGAAATGATGCATTTTATCGGCCGGTTGAAATACCGGACCAGCTATGGCCAAAATGTATTGAAGCACTCTATTGAAGTCGGATGGCTTGCAGGTTTGATGGCTGTCGAACTGGGATTTGACGGGACACTGGCCAAGCGGGCAGGCTTTTTGCATGACTTGGGAAAAGCCTTGGATCGGAATGTTGAGGGGACTCATGCCCTGATCGGTGGTGAAATTGCCCGCCGGAACGGTGAAAACAAGATTGTAGTGAATGCGATTGAAAGCCATCACGACGAAGTGGAAATGATTCATCCCATTTCTGCCCTGGTCCAGGCGGCAGATGCCATCAGCGGTTCCCGAAGAGGAGCAAGAGGGCAAACCCTGGAAAGTTATATCCACCGGATGGAAAAACTGGAAGAGATTTCTAATAGCTTTTCAGGTGTAAGTAAAACATACGCCATTCAGGCCGGCCGGGAAGTTCGGGTAATGGTGGAACAGGACTCCGTGGACGATCGGGATGCGGATTTGCTAGCTGATGATATTGCCGGAAAAATCCAGAATGAAATGACCTATCCGGGACAAATTAAAGTGACGGTTATCCGGGAACATCGCTCCGTCAGCTACGCAAAATAAAAGAGAGGAGGCGCCATGAAAGCGATGCTTCTAAACGGGAAAGAAGTGGCAAAATCCGTTAGAGATTCGGTAAAACATGAAGTAGATGCTCTGAAGAAGGAAAATATCTATCCCGGACTGGCTGTGGTTCTGGTGGGGGAAGACCCGGCATCGAAGGTGTATGTGAGAAATAAAGGCCGGACCTGTGAAAAACTGGGGATTTTTTCCGAAACCTTCACTCTGCCGGAAGACGTATCCCAAAAAGAATTGAATACCATCATTGATAAATTGAACCATGACCCGAAATTTCACGGTATTCTGGTCCAGATGCCCCTACCCAGGCAGTTGAATGCTTCAGAAATCATACACCGGATCCGTCCGGAAAAGGATGTGGATGGTTTTCATCCGGAAAATGTGGGTCGACTTATTTTAGATGAAGAGGGATTTCAGCCCTGCACACCTGCCGGTATTATGGAAATACTTCGTTACTATAAGATATCGCTGGAAGGGAAACATGCTGTCGTGGTAGGTCGGAGCAATATTGTCGGTAAACCCATGCTGAATATGCTGTACCAAAAAAAGAAAGATGCCAATGCCACAGCAACTATTTGCCATACGCGAACCCGGGATATGGGTGCCATTACACGCATGGCGGATATTTTGATCGTTGCCGCCGGTGTGCCGGAATTTATTACAGGTGATATGATCAAACCCGGCGCCGTTGTTATTGATGTGGGCATGAACCGTGTGGATGATTCTTCAACTGACAAGGGATATCGGCTGACCGGTGATGTAAAATTTGATGAAGCAGCAGAAATTGCTTCTGCCATTACACCCGTTCCCGGTGGTGTGGGACCTATGACCATTGCCATGCTTATGGTGAATACGGTTAAAGCTGCAAAATTTCAAAACAGGTAAATGATCATGCCTGATAGAATCAAAACGTTTCCTGTCATTCATGGGCATAAATTGCGTAAAATTTTTCAGGACACACCGGAGAATCTTTTCATTTTGGATCTGAGATCCCCGGACCGGTATATAGAAGGACACATTCCCGGTTCCCATTCATTCCCCTTTTCCCAATTGGAGCAAAAGGTTCATACGATCCCTAAAAATAAAATCGTGGTGGTGTATTGCCAGAACGGCCTCAAATCGTCTCTTGCCGTGGAACTTTTGAAAAAGAGGGGGATACCCCACGTCTTTTCATTGGGAAGTCTGAAACACTGGGATTATGAATTGATCCCATCATAAACCGGTTTTGATATGCCAAGTGGCTGTCAAAAAGTAATTTCTTGTGGCAGCAGGCCAGTAGACATCAATACGTGTATCGGGATCCAGATAATAATTATATCCAAAGGTTTCATACAAGGTGTCGAAAATATTGTAGATTTTTGCATCTAAAGTCAGATTTCCGGCACGGGATTGAATCAACGGCAGGGTTAATGCCATATTTACAATGGTATGTGGCGATACAGCTGCATCTTCGGTATTGGAAAAATCGATGTATTGTTTACCGGTGTATTGGACATCCAGGTTTAGTGAATATCCTGCCAGGCTGAAGGTTCCGCTTAGATTGGCCATGAGAGACGGATAACCGGGAATGATTTTTCCCGAATAATCCGCAATGGATCCGTATCCGCCCCAGCCCAAGGCATCTCCGAAAAATTCAACAAATGAATTATGGGAATAGCTTACATTGGAACGAAGGGATACATAACGGTTGAACCGAAATGCAATATCCGTCTCGATGCCCTGATGAATGGTTTTGGGTACATTCCCTTTGAGAATATTATCGTCATCCCGGTACCGGTAATCCATGGGAATCAACTCATCCCGAAAATCCATCCGGTACAGGTTCAAGGCCGCGAATAAACGGTCACTGGAATAATCAATACCTAGTTCGCTATGTATCAACCGTTCTCCTTTTACCAGCGGCTCAGCATATTTTGAGTCTGTCCATCGGATGGCCGGTTCAGCCTCGGGATCAGATTGATCATAAATATCCGAATCCGCCGGTTCGCGGTGAGCTGTGGAAATATTTGCAAAAAGTGTTAATCCCTCGGCCGCTTCCCACATGATACCCAATCGGGGATCCAGAAACAGATATTTCAATGTGTATTCATAGCCCTTGAAAGCACCCATCTGATCCTGATCAAATGTATAGAAATGGGAAAGAAATCGCACATCCGTGAGAAAACTTAGGTTTTCTTTCAGCTTGTAAACGGCATGAAGGTAAAAAGAAATTGAATTTTTATAACTATCTGAATAATAGTATTTATGGTTAGGGGGTGGCAAAAGGGGGACATTTTCCAGCGAAGTGACACTTCCGAAATGATCAGACTGGTAAAAACGGGCTTCTGTTCCCAGGGTGATGTCTATGTTGTTGATTGGATGCAGATTGTATTGAAGGAGAAGCCCTTGGTAATCATTCTTCAACCATTTCTGGCGGATCAGATCTACAGATGCTGTATCGGGAAGTATGGATGTCAGATTATATTCTTTGACGGACTGGGCGCTTTTAAACTGTTCGTAATACCCATCCCCTTTAACGGCATACAAGGTAAGGTTCAGCAGGGAGGAGGTAAATTTTCGGCTGTGTTGTAAAGAAACGATATGCTGTGTGAAAACATCTTTGTTTGCATCATCATAACCACCATTAAAAGCGGGGTCGGCATAGAAATTGTACCGCCGATCATCCCGGTTATCCAGATCATATCCATATTGAGGCGAAATGCCGTCCCAGGAAAAATGCGTCATTTCATTACCGAAAATCCATTCCACCCGGGTTATCCTGTCCGAACTCTGTTTTTGCAATCCGGTATGGAAGGATTTTTGTGTGGTACCGCTACCCACACGGTAACCGGGATTGTCCATATAACTCCCCCGGGCATAAAAATAGAGAGGTTTATCGGCAAATGGCCTGCCATTGTACGTGGAGGATATCTTATAACCGGGCAAATCGAGCCCTTCTGAATCCATATAATTTCCATAACCGGTGGAAATCTGAATTCCCCGGGGTAAATGGGCATAATTGGTTTCCATATTCACCGTTCCCCCGAAAACCGTGGCTCCATTGAGAAAATTGCCGGTACCTCTTTGAATTTGAATATTGGATACTGACGCGAGAATATCCCCATGATCCACCCAGTACACAGAATGAGATTCGGGATCGTTTAAAGGGATTCCATTCAGCATGATGCCGATCCGGTCCTGGGAAAATCCCCGGATTTTCAGATAGGAATATCCTGTTCCATTTCCTGCATCAGAATAGACATAAACCCCCGGTGTTTTCTTCAACACCATAGGGACATCCTGATGTGAGTAGGATGTTTGAATATCCTTCTGATCAATAGTGGTAAAGGCGACCGGTGTTTTTCCCTTTACAGCCCGGCTGGCAATCACTCGGATTTCTTCCGTCTGAAGAACATCCGGTTCCAGGATGATTTTTGTGAAAGGATCCTTCAATTCAAAAATCCGGTTTTTAAACTGGATATGGCTGATTTCCACCTGTAAAGGCAACGTGTCGGTTTCAACCATAAAATAACCGTCCGGATCACTGACGGTTCCCTGGCCGGTCCCAAGAATAGAGATATTCACATAAGGAACAGGTTCACCGGTAACCGAAGAGAGAATAAGTCCTTCAAGTACATCGCCGTGAACCCTGCTACTGATTAAAAGTGTGATGGCAATAATAAGATGAGAAATTTTCATGTTTCCCTCCGCCGGTATTATCCGTTTCAGGTTCAAGGGTTTTTTCTCAGCCATCCTTTTTAGGATAGCACCCCTAACATTTCACTGCAAATATAAGGACTTTTGTAGTTTAAAACAAAATTTGAATGTTACAAGGATGATAAAATAGTGTTACATACCGGTTTCATCTGCTATTTCCGTCATGGCATTTATGGCAAGTTGTATAAATTCCGATTCTTCCATGTTTGCGTGCAGGTAGGCATCGGCAATGAATTCCCGGTTTACAGAAGCGGCAAAAGATTTATCTTTCAATTTTTTTCGAATGGATTTGGGTTTAGTCCCTTCCAGTTTCCCGCCGGGTTTTAGTAAAACATAAGCGGATATAATACCTGTGATATTTTCAGCCCCTGCCAGGCAATAATCAAGAAGAGTTTCCCGCTTCGGGCGGCTGGAATCCAGTCCTTCGGTATGGGTCAGAATGGCCTGGAACATAGAAGGAATGTGATATCCTTCATTTTTTAGGATTTCCAGTGTCCTGTATCCGTGTTTGCTGTAATCACCTCCGCATTCATCCATATCCAGATCGTGAAGCAGTCCCGTTATTCCCCAGAAGTCTTCATCTTTCTGCAAAACCCGGGCTAAGTGGCGCATGATAACCTCTGTTTCACGGGAATGCTTTCTCAGATAATCAGTCTTCAGGTATGTGTCAAATAGTTTTTGAGCTTCTTTATAGGTGATGGTTTCTTTCATGGGGCAGATTCCTCTTCATTGGGGATGGGTTTTTTGGATATCATGTGGGGATGATATCCATACTTGGCAATACATTGCAATATCACATCGGAGTGGGTTTTATAGCGGTCATATTTCAGGGTAATGTGTGTAGTATCGGGACTCAGGGCCACATAGCTGATTCCCTGAAGCCCTGTTAAGGCATATTTTAATGAATCAACCGCTGCGGATTGTGTGTTTGATACAATCTCAACTTCAATTCTATTGATATTGGATTGACAGGCAACCGTGCATAAAATTGGAATAAGAAGAAGAAAATATCGCTTGAATGTCATTGTGCCGATCCGAAAAGCGTCAATTTTCCCGATTCATTCACCTGAATAATGACAGGTTTGTGGGTTTTTAAAGGCAATATTTGCTGATTTATCATAATCCGGCACTTATCAGGCTGGAAAATTTTCAGCTTGAAGGGGGAATTCAGTGTGATACTGTGATTGATATTTTTCTGTATGAGATTTTCCCGGGAGCGTTCATTGTTTACTTGTAGCAAATAGATGAGATTTTCTTCAGGGAGTATCTCAATGGTATAAGGTTGTGTGAGAATCGTTTCATCATCCGGTTCCAGTTTTTTCATATCATTGGATACCTGGATTGCCTCGGCATCACTCCGGAGGGTGGTTTGTGCCAGTGTATCGGTTAATGGAGTACTTAGGGGATCATTTGAGGTACTCTGATAGTATTCGAACATAATCACAGCTGCAGCAATGATAATCACACCGGATAATAGCAACAGTGGATTGCGTTTCCGACGGCTCCTGATTCGGAGAGGTTTCGTGTTTTCATGTACTTGTGTTGTGGCTATAGGGACTTTGGGTTTTTTTTGGATGGATTCCGGTGTATGAGACAGGATTTCCTCAAAATCAAATCCCAGTTCCTGCGCATAGGTTTTTAAAAATAAACGAATATATGTTTCAGGGAGGGCAGAAAAATCCCCTCGTTCAATGGCTTCAAAATAACGGACATTGATTTTTGTTTTCAGGCTTAGATCTTCAAGAGTGATTTTTTTCTGGATTCGCTTTTTTTTCAGAGAGTCCCAGTAAATATTTTCCTTTTCCCGTGATGGGTTTTGAGACTGTTTACTTTGATTGTCTTTCGGTTCTGTATGTTCGGATGTATTTTTCATGATGGATATCCTGTTTCTGAAAATATAATAAAAAAGCAGGAGCTTTTAAATCATCCATTTTCAAATCCCGGGCCATTTGTGGGATTCTTCTGTATATTAGGGCAAAAATTGGAGTGACGATGAAAGAATCAAAAGAATCAAAAGGATTAGTTCTGGTATATACCGGAAACGGAAAGGGAAAAACCACGGCTGCCCTGGGAACGGCGCTCCGATGCCTGGGATATGGTTGTAAGGTGTGCATGGTCCAGTTTATCAAGGGTGATTGGCACTATGGTGAGCTGGATGCCGTCAAACGACTGGCTCCTGATTTTGAAATTCACCGGATGGGCAAAGGATTTTACCACATCATGGGAGATAAACTCCCAGAGAAAGAACACCGGGAAGCAGCTGAACAAGCCCTGGCTTTTGCCCGTGAAAAAATGTTTTCCGGGGCATATCGCCTGATAATCCTGGATGAAATTTTGGTTTCGGTCCAGGTCAACCTGATTCCGGAAAAACAACTTCTGGATTTTATTCAGGATAAGCCGGATACGATGGATCTGATTCTTACAGGCCGTGGGGCAGGAGAAGCGGTGATTCAGGTTGCGGATCTGGTAACGGAAATGAAAGAGATTAAACACCCTTATCAAAAGGGGATTCCCGGAAAAAAGGGGATAGACTTTTAAAGCGAAAGGATGTGCATGGAAGCCTTTGAAAAAGGAGTGGAATACTTCAAACTCCGCCGGACTCAGGATCAGATCCTCGCAGATATCCGAACCCTGAAACATGAACTAAGCGACGAGATAATCCTTTTGGCTCATCACTATCAACAGGACGAGATTGTTGCCGTAGCGGATATTGTGGGCGATTCATTAAAACTGGCACAAGAGGCAGCCAAAATCCGGAATAAAAAATATATCGTTTTTGCCGGTGTCCATTTCATGGCGGAAAGTGCCGACATTTTAACCTCTTCGGACCGAGTGGTTCTTTTACCGGAACCCAAAGCGGGGTGCCCCCTGGCTGAAATGGCTGATATTACCAACGTGGAAAATGTTTGGTGTGCCCTGAAAAATCAGGTAGGTGGAAAGATTATCCCCGTGACATATATCAATTCTACAGCCGAGATCAAAGCCTTTGTCGGCCGAAACGGAGGGACGGTCTGTACCAGCGGAAATGCGGAGAAAATTTTTGACTGGGCTTTGAAACAAGGCGACAAAATCCTCTTTCTTCCGGATCGGTACCTGGGTGAAAATACGGCGTTGGCTAAGGGAATCCTCCCGAAATTCATCTATCATCTCAAAAGAGATGTACTCAATCCGGTATTCCAGGAGGATATTTACACGGCAAAGGTTCTCCTTTGGGATGGCTATTGCAGCGTCCATAGACGCTTTAAACCGGAAGATGTGGCACATATCCGAAAAAGACACCCCGGTGTACGGGTCATTGTCCACCCGGAGTGCAGCCATGATGTTGTGGCTCAAGCCGACGATTCCGGCAGTACGGAAAAAATACTCCGTCAGGTAGAACAGAGTAAAGCCGGCAGTATTTGGGCCGTTGGGACTGAAGCACACATGGTGAACCGGCTTAAAGAAATGTTTCCGGACAAAACAATTTTACAATTAAGTAATCCCGGATATCAGTGTGTTACTATGTCCATGACCACTCCCGAAAAATTGCTTCATCTGTTATCAGAATTATCCAAAGGACACATCATACATCAGGTCAGGGTAAAACCGGATATTGCACGGGATGCCTACACGGCTTTGAATAAAATGCTGGCTATTACAGGCTAATGATTACCAGTGGATGGTATATGTCAAACCCTGATCCGATTCCATGTCCAAAGTTCCGTGTAACTGGTCGGTCAGGGTTTTAATAAGATGAATCCCCATGGTTTTTGAATGTTCCATTTTTTCTGACAGGTTTAAACCGCATCCATTATCCCGGATGACCATTTCAAACCGGGACTCCTTTTTATGTAACGAGATATAAATGATAGGTTTAGAGGTGTTTTTAAAAGCATATTTGATGCTGTTCGATATGATTTCATTCACAATTAGTCCTAAAGGAATTGCCTGATTGATGGGGAGTGCCACATCTTCAATGTCATAGATGAAATTGATATTTTTATGCCCTGATTCGTAAGAAGCAAGAAGATAACTGACAACTTTCCGGACATACTCCTCAAAACTGATGTGTGTTAGATCATCCGATTTATAAAGCCGCTCGTGTATCAAGGCCATGGATTTAATCCGGTTCTGGCTCTCTCTCAAAATCTCTTTATAATCTTCGTTGTTTATATAACGAATCTGCATATTTAAAAGGGACGAGATAATCTGCAAATTATTTTTCACCCGGTGATGAATCTCTTTTAACAGAACCTCTTTCTCCTTTAAATCCCGGGTGATTTTTTCCTCTGTTTTTTTCCGCCGGGTGATATCCCGGTAAATGCCGTATACCGCAATTTGATTGTTTTCCATCAGAATCGGTTTGCCGATAATGGAGACATGAATCAGTTTGCCAGATTTTGTTTTTCGGACGGTTTCAAGACTAATATTTTGCCCACTGGCAACATTCATGGTGGCCTCTAATCCCTCTTTTTTAAGCTCATCAGGAACGATCAGATTGTTGATGAATTTGCCACGGGATTCCTGGAGAGTATACCCGAAAAGCTTAGTAAAAGTTTCATTAATGTTAATGATTTTGTCATTATTGTCCAAAATAGCTATGGCATCCGGCGATTGCTGGAAGAGGTTTTCAAAATAGGCTTTCTGAATTTTGTGTTTGTCTGATATACTTTTCAATTCTGTTGTATCCCGTCCGTTGATGATAATTCCCATGATCTCATCACCAAATGGGCGGTAGGGAAGACATGTTACACTGATATGTCTTTGAATATCATTGTATTTATACCAGGCTGAATAGTGGGCAGATTCACCTTTCAAACACATCTCCAGATTAGGTCGTATGGTCTTTTTGTAAAATTCTGCACCAAACAGTTCTTTGTGTGTTTTGCCCAGTATATCCCTTTCATCCAGATTGAAATATTTTTTATAGGCTTGATTGACATACCGGTATATATAATCTCTGTCCAAAACAGAAATGTAATCATTCGCATTAAGCGTGGATTGCAGTGTTTTCAGAATGATATCAAGATGAAAAGGATTTTTCGGAGAAGTGCGTTGAGTATCCATAATTTTCTTTCATTCCTTAGTTTATAAACGCATAATGATGTAAATTATCATGATGATTAAAGAATAACAATACTATAAATGAAGGAGTTCTCATGAGTTCTGTACGATTCCTGGGAGCGACGGGTACGGTAACCGGATCAAAATATGTTTTTGAGAACCGGGGAAAGCGAATCATGATTGATTGCGGCTTGTTTCAGGGGCTCAAGGAACTGCGGCAACGGAACTGGGCGCCCTTGCCTTTGGATATTCACTCACTGGATGCCATAATCCTTACCCATGCCCATATTGATCATACAGGGTATTTACCCCGCCTGGTGAAACAGGGATATTCCGGTCCGGTATATGCAAATACCGCTACGGTAGACCTGCTAAAAATCATGCTTATGGATTCTGCTCATCTGCAGGAAGAAGATGCCCGTTTCCTGAATAAAATCGGTGCAACCAAACACAGTCCGGCCCTTCCCTTATATAACAAGGAAGATGCTGAAAAAGCAATCTCGTTGTTGAAACCGGTTTCATACGGTTTTGAATTTGAGGTGATACCCGGCGTAAAAGCGAAACTGAAAGATGCAGGACATATTCTGGGTTCCTCTTTTGTGAATCTTTATTGGGAAACGGATAAAGGCGACAAGCGGAAAATTGTATTCAGTGGGGATTTGGGCAGGCCTAACAGGCCGATCCTGAAAGATCCTGCCACCATATATAATACCGATTATCTGTTGGTGGAGTCCACCTATGGAAACCGCCTCCATGAGGAAAATCATCCGGAAAAAAAACTGCAAGAAATCATTAGCGATACAATCCGGAAAAAGGGGAGCGTGATTATTCCTTCCTTTGCCGTAGGGCGAACCCAGGAGCTCTTGTATATTCTGAGGGATCTTGAAGAACAGAAACGGATACCAGAAGTCCCTGTCTTTGTAGATAGTCCGATGGCCATCAATGCTACAGAAATTACGTCCAGACATATCGAGAATCAGGATTTGGATGCCCGTTTACTCCACATTAAGGGCGTAGATGCTTTCAAAACTCAAAATACCCGATTCACCCAGACTCGGGAAGAATCCCAGGAAATCAATGATTTCAAGGAGCCGTGTATTATTATTAGTGCCAGTGGAATGTTGACAGGTGGCCGGATTTTGCATCATCTTAAGTATCGTTTGCCGGATCCAAAGCATACAGTCTTATTTATCGGGTATCAGGCAGAAGGGACCCGTGGGCGGGCGATGCTGGAAGGCAAAAAGAAAATTAAAATCCATGGTGAACACATTCCCGTAAAAGCCCGGGTGGAACAAATCAGTGGTTTTTCCGCCCATGCTGATTATGAGGAAATTCTGGCCTGGTTGACAGGACTCACCCACCCGCCTAAATCCGTTTTTATAGTCCATGGCGAACCGGAAGCATCTAAAAGTCTGGAAGAGAAAATTAAAAAGACTTTCCATTGGACAGTCCATATTCCTCAATACGATGAAACCTTTCAGCTACAATAATCCAGGGTTCAAAAGGATAAGTCTTTCAGGATGAGATGCCTAAATCTTTCTTCAGGTGATTCAGATCATCGGTTTTCCCCATGATCAGTACATGATCACCGGCTTTCAAGACATGGTCCGATGAAGGATTGAAATAAGGATCGTGGTTTTTATCAAAGATAACCGTGATCAGCAGGTTATATTTAGACCGAAGGGGCGCATCAATCAGGCGCTTGTCGGATAAAAAACTTTCTTTGGGGATTTCTATTTCTTCCATTGCCAGATCAATGTCCCTGTTGCGGAAAATTTCTATAAAGTTGTGGATGGCCGGCTGTAGAAGGATTTGGGCAATGGTTTTTCCACTCACCTCATAGGGGTTGATCACACGGTTTGCACCAGCCTTCTGAAGTTTAATTGTGTTGGCCGATTCTTTGCTCCGGGCGATTATCAATGCCTTTTTATTTTTCTCACGGACTGAAAAAGTGACGAATAGATTGTCTGCGTCCGTTTCAAGTGTACACACACAGGCCCTGGCATCCTTGACATTCGCTTTTTCCAAAAATTCATCCAACGTTGCATCTCCCTGGATTGCCGGAATCTGATCATGCATCAGTTCTTCAATGACCTTTTCATCCCGATCTATCACAACAAATGGTTGTCCGGAATTCATCAGGGATTCACAAACAATGTGTCCCATTCTTCCATAACCACAGACAATAATATGATTATTCATCTCTTTAATATTTTTAAGCATTTTATGTCTCCTGAAAATCTGTATATCCGTTAATATTTCAGCAAACTTTCCCGCGATAACACCCAGAATGGTGACACCGAATAAAATCAGGATCAGCGACCATACACGGCCTGCTGTGGACATGGGAAAGACTTCGCCGTAACCTACGGTGCTGATGGTTATCACCGTCATATATAATGAATTAAACCAGGATAAACCCTCAATGTAGTGATACCCCAGCGACCCGAAGAAGATAAGCCCGAATACCAATAGAAAAATTTGTATGAGTAATGTACGCTTTGAAGCAATCATACATAAAATTATTCAATTTCAAGAAAAAAAAAACCTTAAACTATACCATAAGCGAATAATAGGGGATGAGTTCTTGACTTAACCTATAAAAACAACTATTATTCGTGAATTAATTCTCTATTGGAGATTCATCATGCGAAAAATCAGGAAATTTTCTGCTCCGGAACCGTCAATGCGGCGATTGCCCACTTATTTGCATGTCCTCACTCGTTTACTTCGTGAAAACCGGCTTTATGTCTCCTGTACCTTTATTGCCAATGAATTGTACCTGGACCCGACTCAGGTGCGGAAAGATCTGGCTTTGACAGGGATTGTAGGTAAACCTCGTGTGGGATATTCTGTTCAGGAATTGATTGATAAGATCAAAGCTTTCCTCGGGTGGGATGTCCAAAGGGATGCGATTCTTGTCGGGGTCGGAAATCTGGGGACGGCATTGCTGGGATATCAGCGTTTTCGTCTGTATGGATTGAATATTGTGACGGCATTTGACAAGGATCCCCGGCGTATCGATAAAACAATCTTTGGCGTGGATGTACTTTCCGTAGAAAAATTGCCGAACCTGATATTGAGAAAAAAAATTGATATCGGGATTATTACAGTAGGTGAAGAGGCAGCCCAGGAAGTTGCCGATTTAATGGTGCAAGGTTTTATCAAGGGAATCTGGAATTTTGCCCCGAAAACCCTTATTGTCCCAGACGACGTGATTGTGGAAAATGTCCAACTTTCGGTAAGCCTGGGGGTCTTGACCAGTAAAATGAAACTATTCGAGACAGAAAAGGATACGGTGTAATAGCTTTTCCGTAATGATGATTCTTGATTTGTCGATTTAAAAGACTCAAATTTATATAAAAAAGGCTTCTCAGGTATGATCAGACGGCTTCAAAAAATGATAACCAGCTTACTTTTTGTGACAAGTATCGCGCTTATTTCAGGATGTGAAGGGAATAGTGACACTCAATCAGAAAATCTTACCGGAGTTTGGATCAGTGAAGGAGATCATCTTTCCGCTGTGCAACCGTCTGTGATCGACAGCATGAAACTTGTGTTTTATCAGACCGGTGAATTTAAAATGTACACTTACATGAAGAATGTTTCACCGGTTATTTATGAAGGGATCTATATGGTCACTCAGCCGCCTGGAGGTTTGTATGAATGGCTTGAACTGGTTTATCATGACGGTCGGGTAGAGGAAGGACTATTTCAATATCTGCCTGGTGAAAATGTGAGTATGGAAACTGACCTGGTCCAGACAGTGCCTGATTTAGGCCATATACCGCCTGATCCGGAACGTGGCACAGGTTCATCGAGTCTTGGACCTGCCAATATCCAGGTTTACGTAAAGATAGAAGAATAAAAAAGGTCCGTGACGGACCTTTTTATCATGATATGATTTATGATGAGTGGTATCGCTTCCGGGTAAAATCCCGGATTTTTTCATAAGCTTTGATAAGCCGGTCTTCTTCCGGCAGAAAAACCACCCGCATATGCTGTGTCCCCTCTTTTTGTCCGAAACCGCTGCCGTGAACCGTGACAACTCCCGTTTCACGGATGAGATCTGATACATAATCCACGTCACGATCCGGAATATTCAGGGTTGGAAAGGCATAAAAGGCTGCTTTCGCCGAGACACAGCTGATTTCAGGGATCTCGTTCAGCATTTCGTCCGTTATCCGATTACGTTTTTCCAATTCACCGAGGACATCTTGGATATGGGATTGATCCATTTCCAATGCTGGTTTGATGGCATATTGCATGGGATGGTTGGCACAAAGTCTTGCACGGACCATTTTATTGACACCTTCAATGTAATCATGCATCAATTCTTCCGGTCCACTGAAGATAGCCCAGCCGATACGGAATCCCGGCACCAGATAGGATTTGGAAAGTCCGTTAAACGTAACAACCGGTGTATCCTGAGTCAGGGAAGCCAGGGATGTGTAGGATTGCCCGTGAAAACAAAGCTTGTCATATATTTCATCACTGAAAATTACCAGATTGTACTTTTGAGCCAATTCAATCAGTTGTTTCAATGTCTCTGGCGGGTAAATGGCACCTGTGGGATTGTTGGGATTGATGATCACAATACCTTTGGTCCGCTCGTTGATGCGGCTCTCAATATCTGCCACATCCAGATTCCACTCATCCTCCTCATTCAGGTAATAAGGATTGATTTCCGCAGACAGTTTGCCCACAACCGATGTATAGAGAGGATATCCGGGATATGGCAGTAAAACATTATCCCCAGGATTTAGCAGGGCTGTAAGACACAATTCAATCGCTTCGCTGGCGCCGGTTGAAACAAAAATATCCCGGATGTTTTGAATTCCTGAGCGTCCAGCCTGTTTCCGGATTGCTTCCACCGCTTCTTCAATACCGGAAGAGGGCGAGTAACCGTTCAAGTTGCGGTTCATCGCGTCAGTCACGGCATCCAGCATGTGCTGGGGTGTCCGAAAACCAAAAATATTCGGATCGCCGATATTCAGATAAATCATCTCTTTTCCGGATGCTTTTGCCTCATTTGCAATGGCAACAATGTCCCGTATGGCGTATTTGACATTCTCAACCCGTTTTGCCGGTGTAATCGGTTTCATCACTTCCTCATATTTTTTTCATGTATATCCATAAACTCAAGATGTAAACTTATGTAAAAGGATGGATTTTGAAAACAGATTTCCCTGGAAATTTTCGCGGATTTGTATTCTTCATGATTCCATATCTGGAGAAAGGTCATTCCTGTTGATTCTTTATATATTTTACGTTATGATGTAAATTACGAGTATTTCATTGAAAATAATTGAAAATAAACGAATAACATACTAAATTAAGTCAGGAGGTGGAAGATGAACGAAATTATGACTCTTGAAGAAGTTGCCGAATACTTGCGGGTATCAGATCGTACAGTATATGAGTGGGCTCAAAAAGGAGAGATTCCCGGGGGAAAAATCGGTACATCCTGGCGTTTCAAACGCTCTGATATCGAAAACTGGGTCAACCGACGGCTCACACCCCGGATTTCATCTGAATCCAAAGAATTCAGTCTGACGGTTCCTGCCGTCCTGAAACCGGAATCAGTGAAATTACTCCAATCAGATCATAAATGGGGGGCTTTGGAGGAACTGGCAGATTTGATCATTCAGACGGGTAAGATGAAATCAAAGGAAGAGCTGATGCATGCTCTTCACCAGCGGGAAGATTTGATGAGTACCGGCATCGGCTGGGGCATTGCCGTTCCCCATGTCCGCCTGACATCGGTCAAATCGCCGGTGATGGCCCTGGGGGTTTCACGAAAAGGTATCCAGGACTACGATTCTTTGGATGGCCTGCCGGTTCACTATATTATTATGATAGCAGCAGGACGCGACCAGCATGCCGAATATCTCCGGCTTCTCTCCCTGGTCAGCACTCGCATGAAAGATGAATCGGTGGTTAAAGCTCTGTTGTCGGCGAAAGAAGATGAAATCTGGTCTGTCTTTACAGGGAAGGACTTATCATGACGGGACTCAATCCGGGCATTCTGATTATTTTTGGAATTGGTGTGTTTGGGGGAATTCTCAGTGCCTTGATGGCCCGGCGATTGAGTATTCCCCAGGTTTTGGGATATATTCTTTTGGGTGTCCTCCTGGGGGAAGGGGGCATCCGCCTGGTGACTCAGGAGGATATCCAGTCTCTGAGTTCCTTTAACTACTTTGCCTTGGGAATTATCGGTTTTTTGGTCGGTGCGGAAATCCGCTTTTCAACTCTCCGGAAATATGGAAAACAATTTGCGGCCATCCTGATTTCTGAAGGATTACTGACATTTTTCTTGGTTGGATTGCCTATCACTGTAATTCTTTACACAGTGATGGGAAGCTGGTCCGGTGCCATCGCAGCCGGGATTATTTTCGGTGCTATTGCCAGTGCTACGGACCCGGCATCTACCATCAATGTGATCTGGGAATACCGGTCCGCCGGAATCTTAACTACCACACTCATTGCTATTGTGGCCCTGGATGATGCCCTGGCAATGACGCTGTATGGTGTGGGAACCGGTATCGCCGGAATTCTATCAGGAGAAGGGGTCAACTGGCTGGAACAAATACTCCGCATTTCCATGGAATTGGGCGGTGCTATTGTTACTGGCTTTGTTGCCGCCCTCATTCTCAAATGGATTCTCCGGTATACTGACAAACTGGAAGTGGTTCTTCCTTCTGCAATTGGATTGTTACTCTTAACCATCGGGACGGCTGTGTTCTTTAATATGGATGTAATTATGGCATCCATGACCATGGGGATAGTCGTGGTGAATCTGGATTATGAGCGAAGTAAAAAAGTCATTCAGCAACTGAAGAATTTTTCCGATCCCATTTATATCCTCTTTTTTGTCCTTGTTGGTGCCCGTTTGACTTTATATGCCATGCCAGGATGGCTATGGCTGATTATCGGTGTCTATGTGGTTGCCCGTACCCTGGGAAAAATTATTGGCGCCTGGTTTGGAGCTGTGTTGTCCAAAAGTGCACCGGTTGTTAAAAAATACGCTGGCCTTGGGCTCTTCGCTCAGGGCGGAGTGGCTATTGGTTTGTCTATTATGGCCAGCCACCACCTGCAACATATTCCCGTCTCTTCTTCCATGTCACTTGGAGATGTGGTGATTTTCGGCGTGACGACCACAACGTTTCTTGTCCAGCTTATGGGCCCTCCAATGGTGAAATGGATTGTGAAAAAATCCGGTGAAGCCGGAAAAAATGTGACCCTTGAGGATGTTCTTGCAGACATGAAAACATCTGAGGTTTTAAATCCTAATCCTGTAATACTGTATGAAGATCTGCCCCTGGAAAAAGCTGTGGACATAATGGCTCAGGCGGACCAGTCAATATTTCCGGTTGTCAGACGGTCCGGACAGTGGATCGGCCTGCTTAGTGTCAGCAGTATCCGCCAGGTATTACCGGACCCCTCCCTCTGGCAATGGATGGTGAGTTCTGATGTGATGACCGATCTTCCTAAGGAAATGATTTATCCCCATACTCCTCTGGATAAAGCCCTTGCTCTAATGAATCAAAAAGGATATGGTGAATATATTGTAACGGATGAAACTCATCAAAAAATCAATGGCCTCATCAGTCGGCACAACATTATGAGAGAAGTGGAACACCGGGTTCTGTCAGAGACATTTTAGCTCCGAATCATCCATGTGAGAGCCGTCATATCCTTTGGAATATTTATTCAGCTGCCTTGCATGGGATGATATTTAAAAGTATAATACTATATGAAAGAATTTTTTTTATAAATTACCCACAATTTCCTTATTCGGGGAGGGACCTCTTATGAAAAAACTTTCCTTTTTGATACTGGCATTTTTTTTATGTATACATTTTGTTGATGCGGCTTCGATGGGACAGGAGCTGGATATTGAAGTCCAGTTGTTGATGACGGGACAATTTACACTGCAAAGCTGGAATGATCCCAACATCAATCTATGGACTGTCAGCCTGATGAACAAGACGGACGATGTCATGTATGTGAATGTGGAATTCCGTCTCAGTGTCCAGAATGTTTCCGGCATTTCTGAAAGCGATAATCCCATTGCCTGGGGTGTGACGGATCCCTATGAAGTGCCGGCCAATTCTATGGTCATGCTTATGAATTCCAGCTTTACCGAAGACCGGATGATGGTTTTTGAAATGACCCGGAAATTTCAGGATATGATTGAAACCAATGGCTATCTGCCGGCTGGGAAATATGATATTAAAATGATTGCGTGGGAAAATGTACAACGGTCTGATACTGATAGCGATTCACGACTGGTGATGGATACAGACGGAAACCGACTGCTGGATTTATCCTGGGATCATAGTTTTGTGGATGAAAACTACGGACAGAACTGGACCTGGGATAAACCTGAAGCTCAGGTACCCGGTGATAGTCTGACAAATATTTTATCCAGTAAAATTGTATTAAATGAACCCATCCAGCGGGCGGATGTAACAGATTTTCAACCCTGGTTCCGTTGGGATTCCCCTGGGTTCCGTCGAGGCGTGGTGATCGATTACAGACTCAAAATAGCCCAATATGATCCTGAAATCCATAGCAGTTATGAAGATGCCTTTGAGGATATGACGGCTCTGTTTCTGGATACACGCTGGGATGAATCCTATGCGTCCATTTACAGGGTCCCTGAAATGGGGACTGTCCGGACCGTATCCCTTCAGTATCCTTCCAGTGAACGGGAATTGGCCTGTGGTTATGAGTATGTATGGCAGGTGGAAACCAGGGAGTATATTGATGGTTACGATTATATCGGCCAGCAGGGAATTTGGGGCTGGCCCGATCCCATCACAAGTCCCGTATATATTTTTAGTTACGGTAAGAGAATCACACAGGACCGGATGTCTTCGCCTGCTTATGGGGTAACAGTCACCAGTGTCAATCCGATTTTTAACTGGGATATGGTGGCCTGTGCCCAGGAATATGAAATCTGGCTCAGTGAAGCGGATATCGATCCGATGGTGGAAAATCCCTGGTGGCAAAGTGATCCGATCCAAAGTCTGCCCTATGCCTATCCCCTGGAAGAAGAACCCCTGGTTCCCGGTAAACGCTATGCCTGGAAAGTCCGCATGAATCCCGGACCCGATCCCTCTCCCTGGAGCGATATCAGCACCTTTACCGTTTCTCCTATCCAGTTGACAGAACCCGTTACCGGAGATGAAATTTTTTCCGTTTTACCCACTTTCAATGCAGATGTCCCTGCAACAATCCCCTATTATGAACTCCGGATCAGCGATATCAATGATCAGACGGTGGATATCGGGAATGTCCTCAATACAGTCATCCAAACACTCCCCTATAAATTGCGGATGGATGAAAACGGCTGGTTATATCCCGGTCGGCAATATTTCTGGAAACTGATTCCTCTGGATGCCAATGAGACCATGCTTGGACTCCCCGATGATCATACAGTTATCAGCAATTTCAGAGTTTCCAATCTCTCATTGCAATCTCCTGTCAATGGAGAAAACCAGGCCGAACCCAATCCGGTTTTTTCATGGGAAGCTCCGGCCGGACAGGATCTGTTTGAATTATATCTGTCATCTGCAGATGATCCTAATGTGGAAAATCCCTTTTTTACAACGGTTTTACGTCAGAAAATGTATCAGTATCCCACCGATGCAGATGTGCCTTTGCAGCCGGGCGAAACCTATTTTTGGCAGCTTATTCCCCTCAATCCCGACGAGGTAGCGGGAGACCCATCGGTCACCTACTCTTTTTCTGTAAAAACTCTGGATTTTCCGGTGGTGGACTGGTCGCTGACAAACCGGGATCTCACGGCGTTTTGGTCCGCCTATGCCTCTGCACAGGGATACGAGATTCTGATTTCCGATATGCCGGATATCCAGGAAAACGGGTGCCTGGCCCAGCCTTTATGGAGCTCCGATATGCTGTTGGAAACCTCTTTGCGCCTGCCGGTGAATGATCTGCGGATAACACCTGAAATGGGTCTCTACGGCCAAATCGGGATAACACTGGATGGGAACACTTTCTTCTGGGATGTTCCCCGGCCTCTGAATCTTGACCTGTTTAATGAGGAGGATTTGTTTATCCGTCTCAGCCAGAACCCGCAAAATCCTCTTCAACCCCTCGTGGAACTGATCCAGGGCGTCAGTGGAGTTGATGAATATGTGATTACCCTGTCATCGGATGCGGGGGGAGAAGAAGTCATTACGGATTTTTCAACCCTGGGATTTCCATATCCCCTTGAGGATGTGTGGAATCAGATTGCAGAATATGATCAGGTGTATGTCACGGCTCAGGCTCTCTTTGCGGGGATGGTCATGGCATCCACCCACGAACCGGTTGTCATCAATCCTGCAACCTTTATTTCAGCGCTTTATGAACCATTTGTGGTGGAACCCGATCCATCTGGGAATCCGGGTTTTATGGTTCGATATACCCAGCCATTATCATTTGCTCAGTCTGTCCGGGTTAATGCAGGTACAGATCCCGAACTGTCAACACCCATCCATTCTGAAGAGTATTCTACCAATGCTTTACCGGCTCTTGTGACCGACGATTTCTTTGAATACAACCAACAAATGTTTGTGCAGCTAGTGCTTTTACGGGATGGTATGCCTTTGGGAAATGGATCCAGAGTGTATGAAGTCATTCTACCACACCAACCGGGAGCCGACCAACAAGTGGGAATTGTGGCAAACTGGCTCAGAGATCAGGACCAGATTTCGGTGGAAAGGACAAATTCCGTCACCGGAGCAGATACCTATCGCCTGACAGCTTATGCGGATGCAGAAGGTATGGATGAAATCTGGCGTCTGGATGCCATGACGGGAATAACCATAAACCTCGATAGAGAGGCGTTAGGACTCTCTTTCGATTCCAATGTCTATTTTCAAATTACACCCCTGGCAAATGATGAAGTGCATGGAATTCCATCTGAAATCCGGCGGGTTTATATCGAGCCCGTTGTTCCGCCGGTCTTGTCCGAAAGTCTTCTCATGTGGGATCCGTCCATTCCGCCAGCACCCAAATATGAAGTAAAACTCTCTCTGGATCCTGATTTCCGGAGCGAGGTTATAGAAACAGTTGTCAGTCAAAATCTGATTACGGAAGATCAGTTTAATCTCTTCTGGGGTACCCTTTATTATTGGCAGGTTCGTGGACTGGGATATCATGATGAACCCTGGGGAGGCTGGAGCAGTGTAAAATCCTACCGGAGTTCTCCGGGACCGGATATCCTGCCTGAATCACCCCCATCCGGGGCTTCACTCACCGACCTTCCAACTTTTAACTGGTCATGCCCGGAAAACCTGACTTTTGTTCTGGAAATTTCCGAAGATGAAAGTTTCCAGTCTTTCCTCTATGCCCGAGAAACATCTGAAAAACAGGTGATGTATGACGGGCAAGTTGGGATTTTTCAGGAAAATAAGTCCTATTATTGGCGAGTCCGCGGCATTCACCCCTCAAAAGGAACTGTTGTATCACCGGTTTTTTCCTTTGCATTTCAGGAATTACCCTTCATAGCTGAAGACAAGGAAGAAGGGACACTTCGTTTTGTTACACCGGCCAATCAGGGAATATATCCGGCGGACCGCTTACGTCTGGCCTGGAATGGTGAACCGGAAGGCAGTGTCCGGTATGAAGTGAGCTTTTCCTATGATGAGGGCTTTAGTGACGCCCGGACTGAAAGGGTGGAAGCAAAAGA
>JASGMP010000100.1 GCA_030156395.1 Fidelibacterota bacterium | reverse complement strand
TCATCATTCATCATTCAATTCATCATTCATCACTCTTCATTCATCATTCAAAACAAATATCCCAACCCAATATAAAGTCCCCCATTCCCGTCATTTTTATCAGCTGCCAGACCATAATCCGCAGCGATAATAAAATTCTCATTCATGGCGATACGGAAACCGCCGCCGTAAGACAGGTGAGGTTCATCATCCTGAACGGAGATTTTTTCGTTATCGGGAACTCCGGTTTGGTCATAATCCCAGCGGTTTGTCACTATTCCGCCATCCAGAAACGTATTCAAAGCCAGATAGAAATTCTGATTCAGCAGCGTGAAATATGTAAATTTCCATCGGAGTTCGGCATTGCTAAAAGCCACGCCATCCCCTACCAGACGGTTTCGAAAGATACCACGGATGGTTTTCGCACCGCCAAAGGCATCCCGGGTCTGATACGAGTTGATGTAGTAAGGAAGCATATAAAAGGGAATATTTCCACTGAGTTTTCCCTGGTATCCCAGGCGGAGGGCAAGGGACAGATCCCTGGGAATCAGAGTCACATAGTGGCGATGGGTCAGGCTGAGTTGTGTATAGTCGCCTTCCTCATTTTCCAGGAAAGAGGGTGCCAGCACCAGAAAGCCCTCGGACCACATACCCCGCATGGGGTTGGCTTCGTTGTCGCGGGTATCGTAGATGGCTCCAAGCTTCAGGTAACTTGTGGCCCCGCCATCGGCCTGATCAGGGGGGATAATGCCCCACCGGACGTATTTGTCATAAAGTCCTTCCACATCCGGCAATTTGTCGGCGTCATCCTGTCCTTCATTCAGGGATTCGATATCCACCGGTCCGATATCATGACTGAAATACCCGAAACCGGCCAGCCAACGGAGATTCTTGTGCATCAATTGTCCTTGAAAATCAGAGGTCACCCTCAAAAGCTTGCGCTCGTGACGGTAATATACCCTGGAAATGTAAGCCGGATTGGCCGGGTTGTCATCCACAAAAGATTCATCAAAGATGGATTCAACGCCGTTAAAACCATAGAAATCCAGGGCTTTTTCCGTTAAATAATTGATTTCAGCCGTCACGCGGATACCGTAGGGCAAAAGGTATTTGGAGTCAAAAAAGAGCTGGTTAATCCCGCTTCCCTTGGTTGTTCGGGACCATTCTCCGTAAATGGAATACCGATAATCCGGATACATCCTTCCATCGCCATAATTAAACAGGTTAAGGACAATGCCATAGCGGAAGCCTGTATCGCTGTTAAACGCAATTGCCGGCACACCTCCGACGTTCCAGCCGGATTTCGCATCGGATCCAGGTGGTTCCCCCTTCGCCAGGCAGAATCCACCAAACATTAAATAAAGCAATAGTCCTTTCAAAAGAAACGTACATTTCATGGTTCCCCCTGTGTTTTGCTTTCATCGTAAATACCAACCTGGCTGTATTTATCCAGCCGCTTTTTTAACAGTTCTTCCTGTGTGAATTGTTTGAGTGTATGCAGTTCTTCCAGGATCACATCTTTGAGAATTTCTGCCATTTTCAGAGGATTGCGGTGAGCCCCTCCCAAGGGTTCCGGAACCACTCGGTCGGCGATGCCCATATCAAAAAGGTCCTGGGCTGTGACCTTCATGGCTTCGGCAGCCTGTGGTGCCCGGGAGGCATCGCGGAAGAGGATGGAAGCACAGCCTTCCGGTGTGATAACTGAATACCAGGTATGTTCCAACATCACCAGGCGGTCTGCCACACCAATGCCCAGAGCCCCTCCACTGGCTCCTTCACCGATGACGATGCTGAGAATGGGAACACTCAGTGTGGACATTTCAAACAAATTCCGGGCAATAGCTTCTCCCTGTCCCCGTTCTTCCGCCCCCAGCCCGGGATAGGCACCGGGTGTGTCAATAAAAGTGATAACCGGCTTGCGGTATTTTTCCGCCAGTTTCATCAAACGGAGAGCTTTCCGGTATCCTTCAGGCTGGGGCATTCCGAAATTCCGGACCATATTTTCCTTGACATTTCGCCCTTTTTGGTGACCGATGATCATCACGCCTGTTTCGGCAATCTGGGCAATACCCCCGACAATTGCCGGATCATCGGCAAAACGCCGGTCCCCGTGAAGCTCGGTCCAGGTGTCGGTAATCAGTTGGATATAATCCAAAGTATAAGGCCTGTCCGGATGTCGGGCAAGCTGGACTCTTTGCCAACGGTTTAGATTGGCGTAGGTTTTTTGTGCCAGTTCCTCAAATTCTTTTTCCAATATCCGTATTTGTGCACTGTGGTTTTCAGCGTACAGTTTTTCACGCTCTTTCAAATCCCGGATTTGGGCTTCAATTTCCGAGAGTTCCCGCTCAAAATCCAAAATAATTTTTGCCATATCCTTACCGTATTCCGCTTATGGTTCGCACCAACAATTCTACATCCATCATGATGGAATAATTTCGCATGTAAAAGGTCATGTACCTTTCATGCTCTTCTTCGGATATTTCTCCGGATTTTTCAAGCTGAAGAAGGCCTGTCAATCCCGGTTTGTAATATCTTTTATGATCTGAGAAGGCCGGATCGTCTCCCACGAATGTCCAGTCTCCTTTCAATATAAGGTACAATTTACCATACCCTCGGGCCAGGGGGGACTTAAAAATAGCGCTGACTGCTGCAGGAAGTGCCAGAAGAATCAGCAGGATAAAACTGACAACGACATCAAAGGTCCGTTTAATAAAGGCACTGACCGGCTGATAGATATTAAATTCCATATCCACCATGGAAATATCTTCGATGTTTTCCAGACGGGTTTTTCCATAGATGGTGTCCAGATTTTCGGGGACAATTTTAATATTCACCGGCATAGTTTGAAGCCGGTTCATGATTTGCATCATGTCTGTGCTCCGGGTTTCACCGGGAGCAAAGATGATTTCATCGATGTGTTTCATTCGGACGATTTCAGGGATATCTTCAATCCGGCTGATGGTCATGGGATGGTTGAAATTCCGGTCGGCAAAACCGACAAAGAGGTAACCTGTTTCCGGATGCGCCGTCAGGGTTTTGGCAATTTGTTCTCCCTTACTGCCAGCCCCTACCACCAAGGTTTTCCGCAGGGTGGATGTATCGTCTGTCCGTTTCCGGAGAAAAATGTGATAAACCAGTCGCCATCCCGGTAAAAAAAGGAGGGTGAGTAAAAAAGCAATGAGAAACACCAGGCGGGAATGAGCGATAGGCGGCATGAAAAAGGTGATGGACCCGTTAATGAGTCCACCCAATATTATACCGGCAAAGGTCCGGGTATAATCAAATTTCCGGTTTCTCAGGGTCCCCAAGGCCAGAATAGCGCCCAGATAGATGGCAGCGTAGAGGGGAATGATGGGCTGGTAAGTAAAAAACCATGAAAGATCCCTGAAACGAATCACCAAAGCCAGGGCATGGGCCAACGCGATGAGAAAAAGATCAAAAAGGGGCGCCCGAAGCTGGTAGAGAATCCTCACGAAAAATTTGAAAAGCAGGTGAAGAAAAATTCCCAAGCGGAGGATCAGGACGGTAAAAAGCCACTTCCCCGGTCCGAAATGTTTACGAACAAACTGATCCATGGCGCGGTAAAAGGCAATCAGACTGTCAAAAGGAGCCGATTTAGAACTTTCTCCCTTGTAATGAACGATGGTAGTATCCGGAACATAGAAAACCTGGTAGCCGGCTTCCTTGATCCGGTAACACAAATCCAAATCTTCACCATACATAAAAAAACGCTCGTCAAAACCTTTCAGGGAACGAATTAATTCCGTCCGGCAAAACATGAAGGCCCCACTGACGGCATCCACAGGATAGCTTTGATCCGGATCCAGGTAAGTGAGGTTGTATTTGGCCAGAAAAGCGTTTCTGGGAAAAAGGGCACTGAGTCCCAGCATCTTGGGAATCGCCACCGAAGGCCGGGGAAAGCTTCGCCGGCACGCCAATTGAAGGGAGCCGTTTGTGTTCAGGATTTTACAACCCGCCAAACCTGCTTCGGGATGTTCCTCCATGAATTGCATCATCACTGTCAGGGTATCTTCCCGGACGATAGTGTCCGGATTGAGAAAAAGGGTGTATTTTCCCCGGGCGGTTTTCAGGGCCTGATTGTTCGCTTTGCCAAAGCCCAGGTTTTCAGAATTGGCAATCAGATGGACCTCCGGAAAATTTTTCCGGATCATGTCCGGTGTCCCGTCCACTGAGCGGTTGTCTACCACAAAAATTTCCGTCGATAGATTCCGGGAAGACTCGTGAACCGATTTAAGGCACTGACGCAAAAAATCACGGACATTATAACTGACAATAATAACAGAGATATCGAATGATGATTCTGAAGAATGTACGTATTTCATACGTTTACGGTGGGTTATGACCTGTGAAACAGGCTGTTGAGTTTTAATTTCCAAACCATGAGCACCGCCTCCCGGATGATTTTTTTGGACATTTTGGATTGTCCCACGGTGCGGTCAACAAAAATAATGGGGACCTCATGAAAACGGTAGCCTTTTTTCCAGGCTCTGAAATTCATTTCGATCTGGAAAGAATAGCCCTGGGATTTGATAGTATCCAGATCAATGTTTTTAAGCACCGTGCTTTGCCAGCATTTAAAGCCGGCGGTCCCGTCCTTGATGGGAAGACCTGTAATCAGGCGGGTATACCAGTTTGCCCCATAGCTGAGAATCAGGCGGTTCAGGGGCCAGTTCACTACATTGATTCCTGTCACATAACGGCTGCCAATGACCCAGTCGTATTTTTCGGCTGCTTTAAAAAGTTTTACCAGATCTTTCGGATCGTGGGAATAATCGGCGTCCATCTGGGCAATCAAATCATATCCGTGATCTAATGCATAATGGAACCCCTTGATGTAAGCAGTCCCCAGTCCCAGTTTCCCCGGGCGTACAATGAGATGAAGCCCCTTATCGTTTTTTTGCATATCCCGGATCAGATCTGCAGTCCCATCGGGAGAATTGTCATCCACAATCAGGATATCCAGGGGATTCAGATCCAAATTTCGGATATCCCGGATCAGATTGCCCACATTGGCTTTTTCATTGTAGGTGGGAATAATGACGATGCGTTTCAATATCCTGTTTCCTTTATGCGTTTGAGGATTGTTTTCAAGGGTGTCAGGGGGACATCCGGAAAGGTTTGCACTTGGCGAATATCCAGCCCACCCTTTAACGGCCGGGGTGCTGCTAGTGCCAGACGGTTTGTGGAGATGGGATGGATCAAAGTTTTGTCCAGATCAAAAATGTCACTTACCAGACAGGCGAATTCATAACGGTTTACATAATCCGGCCCCCCGTAATGGATAACTCCCGTGAGCTCCAATTGGTCTAGTTTTTTTACGGCCCGTGCCAGATCGTTACTCCAAGTTGGATTGTTGTACTGGTCATCCACCACATGGATGAGTTTATGGTTTCTCAGACTTTCCACAACCCAGCGGACGAAGCTTGCTTTTTCGGTGGGACCTTTTCCGAAAAGGACGTTAGTGCGGATAATCAGATGATTTTTGAGGATACGCCGGATCTGGGATTCGCCGCCCAGTTTGGATAAGCCATAGATATTAATGGGATCAGGACACGCCGTTTCGCTGTAGGGACCGGCTTCGCCGTTGAAGAGGTAGTCGGTGCTGAAATGGATCAGCTTACATGGGTTCAGGGCACACCACTCCGCCAGATAGCGGGGACCGAAGGTATTTACAGCAAATGCAGTGTCGATGGATGTTTCGCAATCATCTACATTGGTGAAAGCCGCCGCATTCAGAATCAAAGATGGGTTGAATTCATTGCACAACGTGAAGACGGCATTTTTATCACAAATATTCAAGGGCGAATAGGAAACACCGGGACTCAAAATATGATCGTGAATATCTGTAGAAAGGATATTTCGCGTTTCATTCCCGTAGACCCGGGTCAGATGATAACCCAGTAAGCCGTTCCCGCCTGTAATTAGTACATTTTTTGCTTTCATGGCTCTTATGTTAAAAGATTTTGAAAAATCAATGAAATATAAGGGATTTCCTCCACGAATAAAAAGAACGTTTAGACGTTGTTCAAAGGTTTTATGGTTGAGTGGGCAGTCGTTAGTCGGCAGTGGACAGTCGAAAGTCAAAAAGTCAAAAAGTCGAAAAGTCGATTGACTAGATTGATTAGATTGGTTTGATTGATTTGATTGACACACAAGGAGCGAAGCGACGCTAAATTCCAACTTCCAACTTCTAACTTCCAGATGATGATTGCCTGCCCTGTGAAATAGGACCCGGTTTGCCGGGATATTTCACGGGGAATTGGGTACTTCGCTGCGCTCAATGTTCAAACGCCTTCAGCGATCAAGCATTCAAGCGGCACTTTGTGCCGTTCAATTGCTTCGCAGTATTCAAAAAATGAAATCCCCCATTGGAATCCGTTTATCTGGGATTGAAGATCGAACGAAGAGAGATCCTTGAACGCTGCACAGCAGCGTTTGAAAGCCGCGAAGCGGCTATTGAGCCCCTGAGCCCCTGAGCCCCTGAGCCCCTGAACCCCTGAACCCCTGAACCCCTGAGCCCCTGAGCCCCTGAGCCCCTGAGCCCCTGAACCCCTGAGCCCCTGAACCCCTAAGCCCTTGAACCTTTGAGCCCCTGAACCCCTGAACCCC
>JASGMP010000099.1 GCA_030156395.1 Fidelibacterota bacterium | reverse complement strand
TGTCCGTTCATCAAAACTTTACTTACATAAACTTTCTGAAGGGGTCGTTTGTAAATCTCTCTAACCGTTTCAATAATGTCTTTTTTATATTCACTATTGGCACGAATATTTTTGAAAACCTCTTTTTTAATGCAGTTATAATCTTTCTCATCAACTAATTTCTTCAAGGTTTTTAAAGCTAAAACATAATTGCTATTCTTAACAAACTTTGGCTTATTCCAGATTTTTACCAGTTCGTCTTCAAACTGTGAGATGAAATCAATAATCTTAAAGGCAATGTCTTTTAGGATTTGCAGTTGATTGGCCCTGTCCGCACTCCATTCTTTGGCTCCTTCCCAGAAATACTGATAACTCCAGAGTTTAAACTGCTCCTGTAAAAATGCTTTGGCGTTTTTGTTAATGAAGAAATCAACCTCACTTTGCTTTTCAAAAACTCTAAAGGCGCGTTCTAATTGTTCTTCGGTAATGGCGATGCCTTTTCTTTTTATGGCTTTTAATATCTCGTCTTGTTTTGTTTTTTTGCCTTTCTCGGAATATAAAACACTAAAAACAATTGTTTGGTCTTCTTTAATTTTATCTAACTCAAAAACCAGTGAGCGTTTTTCATTGGCTTTTTTGTTTTCTATTTTTGAAGCGTCGAAATAAAATTTAAATCCATCAAACTCGACCGGCAAACTCCTGAAAATCCTATCGGTTTTGACGTAGTAAAGCATCTGGGTTTTCCAAAATAGGATAACATCTTTTTCGTCGGTATAAACCTTTTCGTAGATGTTGTTATGAAAGGGTGTTGAATTAAAGTAGATTGAGCCGCTTTCCGTAAAATAACGGCTGAAAAATGAATAGAGTTTGTCAAAAAGTTCGTCTCTAAATTTTGGGTAGCTCTTTAAGGCTGCTTCAATGTCTTTTTTGAGGATGTCCTCAATTTTGCGATAGTAATTTGATTTTATCTTCATCAAATTAACAAAACCGCCTTCGCCCTCAATCTTAGCGCCGATAAATACATCTTGCAGTGCTTTGTAAAATTTTTGTTCTTTGGTCATAAATACCTCTATATTTTATTATTATAAATTATTTTTATCAAAACATTCACCCAAAAAATTAGAAAAGTTTTTGCTTAAATTGTGTAAAACAAAGTTGTATAGCAATTTCATATTCTTTTTCCTTTTATATAGTTAAACATAGGCAACAGCATCATTTAGTATAAACCCATTATCTCATTTACACTTCTGTTTTATTATAGTACTATTCATAAAGTATTAAATATGCTTATGTGTTTTAATTCTGTTCATATCGCCTTTACAACTTTAATGCAATATACTTTATCTTTTATATGGTAATCAAGGGGAATATTGCACTATGCTTTGCTCAAGCTTTTATTTTTTCTATAAAAATCTCTGGGACACTTCAAAATCCACCCTGCTATTCACCGGGCACTTTCCCTCTACATTTACCTTCTGATCACAATCCCCTTGCTTTTATTTTTTACTCAATTATATGAAAATATCTTTTTCAGCCTTTTTATTTCAAAAGTATGATTTTCCCCGAGACGATTTGATCCCCCTGGCGGAGTATGGACAGGTAAACGCCGGAGCTGAGGGGCTGGCCGTCCGGTGAGCTGCCATCCCAGTGGTATGAATGTTTCCCGGCGGCCTGATATGTGTCTATCAGACGGGCTACCGCTTTTCCCGATACATCAACGATGGTGAGGGTTACATGTCCTCCCTGGGGGATGGTATAGGAGAGGGTGGTGGACGGGTTGAAGGGGTTGGGATAGTTGGGATGTAAAACCGGCGTTCGGGGAATCCTATTTTCAGCATGTGCCACATTGACGGGCGACGGGTTGAATATTTCCGCCGCTTCACTCAGGGTGACAAAGGCAAGTCCCCGGCCATAACGGGTCCTGAGGGAATCCAGCAGTTCCGCGGTCCAGGCGATGACCCGGCCGTTTTCATATCCCTGCCGGATAAAAGGATCATGAAGTAACAGACAATAATAACCGTCAGATCGTCGCCTGGATTCAATATCCGATAATGCTGTCCGGAGTTTGGTGTGATACTCCGATTCCGACAAGGCCCAGGTGTATTCACTGTGGGGTGCCAGGTTGTACAAATGATGGTACATCGAATCCCGGGTAACGCCTGTGGTTGATATCAATTCGATATCATGATCCAGCAGTACCCGGTAGGTGGTGGTATCGGCCTGGTGGCCCGGCGGGACGAAACTCCGGGGGATGACCTGCAGACTATCCCAAAGTATGTCCATTCCCTGCCGGATCATCTCCGCCTGGACTTCATAGGTATGATGCGTGGCCGTGGATGAACAATACATTTCATGGCTGGACTGACCACATGTGGGACATATATGATTGTACCCGTGGAGGACGATTTCATGTCCCCGGGCAACAGACTCCCTTAAATCCCGGGTGAGTTGCCCATCCGTGTTCTGGGTTTCAATCAGACGATGGGGAATCACAGCCCACGAGATTTTCCCGCCACGGCTTTCAACCGCTTCCTGAAAATCCGTAATCCGCCGGGGCTCCCAAGTCGTCCGGGACTGGATATCATCCACACGAATGATAAAATAAAATTTTTCAATGGCAAACAGGGATGAATAACTGAAAATGACAAGGAGAAAAAGGAAATATTTCAAGTAGTTTTGGCCCGGAAATCCGGGATATGTTTCGGGATGTGTGAGGTGATTTGTCAGCTGCTTATGTTGTATGATCATATCTCCATTTCTCTGAGATAAGAATTTTTTTTATCCTGATGACCCTCTGCGGCTCATGAGGGAGTGGATTCCATGAACCAGGGTTAACAGGGGTGCTTTATAAACCATTCGTGGACCTGCATAGCGCATCACGGCACGAATCTGCTGTCGCATGTCCGCCCGGTAACAGTGAACGGGACATCGGGCACACACTGGTTTTCGGGGATGAAGAGGACATGCCTCCAGGCGGGCCAGGGCGTATGTTTTGAGTGCTTCGCACTCCGGACACAATCCGTCATGGGTTTGATGGACTCCGCGACAATAAATCCCGATCATCTTTGTCATGGTGACCGGCTCGTATCGCTGAAAAAAATCATATAAACGATGTGACGTCATACCCTGTCCAAACCAAAAGAGCGGCTCTGTGGCCGCTCATGGATGTTTTCAGTTCCGCGGAAGGACACCTGTTGCTGTGACGAGCAGCAGGACACATCCTGTTCAGCAGCAGGACACGTCCTGCTGCTACGATTGCGGTAATGCTGTCATGGCAAAGACCATGACAAAGAGGGCGACGGTTTCGATTACACCCAGCACCATAATGTAATTACCGAACCCTTTGCCGGTTTCTCCCAGGGCGTCAGATGCCCGGGCGCCGGCTTTCCCCTGCATGTAGGCACTCATACCCATGGCAAGTCCGCTCAGGGCACCGATGACCATGGCATATCCGCTGGTTTCAGCCGTCCAGGATACACCCTGAATGGCATTCCGCAGAATCATTCCATAAATCGTTTGGGACAATGGGGCTCCCACAAAAGCTATCAGAATAAAGGGAGCCGCTTTATTGGCGGCAAATGCCTTTTTCCAGGCTCCAATGGCAGCCATGCCGGCAACTCCGGTCCCAAGTGCCGATCCAATCGCAGCCAGCGTTAACGAAAAATTCATATCACCCAACATTGCAAAATCCATTCTATTCTCCTTTTTTTTAGTCGGCAGTTGTCAGTCGACAGTCGGCAGTTATCAGTCGACAGTCGGCAGTTGTCAGTCGGCAGTTGTCAGTCGACAGTCAGCAGTTGTCAGTCGACAGTCGACAGTCGACAGTCGGCCCTGCGAAATGAGCTATTCAGCAGCAGGACACGTTTTATTCAGCAGCAGGACATGTCCTGCTGCTACGAGTTTCAACTCTCTTTAAACGGTTCATATTTAATACCGGACCATTCCATTCCCAGATGACCTGAGAATTCCAGCATGTTCAGACGCACACCATGGACGATGATGGACATGGCCCCCAGTATGATATTCAGACCGTGTCCCAGAAAAAGGATAAAGGCGGCGATGAGTCCGGAAAAGACGCTGTTGATTCCATCCCCGATGGCCATCTGATTGAAACTGTAAGCCACAACCACCGATGCATATCCCACGGCAAAGAGCCTCAGGTATGAAACCACATCAGAGAAACCGCTGATCATATCCAGGGGCAGGTTCCCCAGGGTACTCAGGGCACCTTTTATGATACCTTTTTCCGTGGCGGAAAAGAAAAGTGCCATCAGAAAACCAATCGCCAGAAGCCATCCCCCAAGAGGAGGTATTGGCTTATTGAGTACCAGTTGCCCTGCCAGAAAATACACGCCCCAAATAATCATGGCCCAGCCAAGCTGTCCTAAAGCATTCAGCGAATGTCGCAATTTCCAGGCATTGATAAGGTGGGCAATGGTCAGGTGAACCGCGCCAATCACAAAACACATGGCCATCATGAAGGTCTGGTTATCATTAAAGGCCGCAGGGTTTTTCAGATCGAAACTGGAAACAGGCGGAATAATAAATTGCCGTAGAAAAGGAATGGAAGCAATAGTTGCAGATCCGAACCAGGTCCCGCTAATAACTCCCCAGAGAAAAGTCGCCCCACCCAGGATATACATAAGCCTGAAGGGTTCCGGCGGAAAGTGTTTCATCCGGGTCCTGGCCCATGCGGTGATCCCGATGAAAAGCAAACCGTATCCCGCATCACCGATCAACATGGCAAAAAAGAGGCTGAAAAAGATTAGAAACCACATGCTGATATCGTATTCCCGGTAACCGGGAACCGTTCCCATAAAATCAAACACCGGTTTGATAACCTCTACCCATTTGGGCGTTTTAATCAATGTCGGTGGAAGATCCTCTTCTGAGGGCGTTTCCAGTATATATCCCCACCCATACTTGTCAGCACCTTTTTTAATGATGTCTTTTTTCTCTTCGGGAATAAATCCTTCCAGTAACAGAACCGGCCCTTCTTCGGCCATGGAATCACGGACCTTGGCCAGCTTCAGGTCTTTTTCCGTGGACTGGATATATTCCTGAATTTTTCCCACATCCCCGGTATATTGCCATAATTTTTTTGACAGGGCTTTCAGTTCTTTTTCAATTTCCCGCTGTTCCTCCCGGATTGCTTTATATTCCATGGGTGGAAAAACTTCTTCTTTAAAGGGAAGCTTTTCGTCTTCACGTTGCGCGACAAGTACCAGGCGGACATCATTCTTATCCCCGCCGATTTCAAAAACCCACGCATCCCCGGGGATCTCGTCAAGGGCGGAGCGGGATGTGGCATATAATTTGATAAAAAGACCTGATTTCGCCAGTTTTTTTACATCCTCCAGGGATATTTTTCCCCACCGTTCATACCAGGCTTCCATATCGGAAAGTTCTGACAGGCGCTGGGTCAGCGTAGACCGAAGCTCGTCAATTTCCAGGATATCATCGATAATATCCCGGGCACTTTCTTTCCCGGGATTACCTGGTTTTTCCGTTTCCGGAATAAGTCGAAGCGCTTTTTCAGCCCTGTTCAGCTTTTCTTCAAGATGGCTGATATCTTCACTGATGACGGACCGGGGAATATTTATGTGAACCACTCCCATCTTGCGCAGGGTTTTCAGGGCGCTATCCCTGTCCTGACGGCTTACCAGGAGTGTTACTTTTTGCATGGGTACGATCATAGTCAGTATTTAGGTCTGTCACGCCGGTAGACGTTTCAGACCGCTTCCTCCATCTTTTTCTTTTCCAGTTTGGATTTGGCAATCTTCCCCCGAACCACGGAAGCTGTCTGTTGATCCCCCAGAAAAATCCGGATTTTCCGGATATTTTCCCGGGTTTGGGGAATGAGGATTTTATCAAACAGGTTGATACGCTGAACCGTTGTGCGAAGTTCTTCCTGGATGATTTCTTCCTGCTGCTTCAAAATATCAATTTCTGCATTCATGGCAACGAATGTCTTGATGGTTTCAATCCCCTCATCCACCCAAAAAGGATATTCCATGAGGTCGTAATCCGCATCCTCAAAGCTTATCCCTTTAAAAAGGGGAATGTCTGAACCGGCAATATTCCCGGTTTCGGTTTCAATTTCCTGAAGAGAAAAGAGTGAACCGATATCCACATCTTCCCCAAAAACAGCCACCCATTTTTCCAGCTGGGCTTTCATGGATTCATATTGTTTTTTCAGTTTTTCGATCTCATCCTGAATCCGCCGGATTTCCGATAATAACTGCTGTTTTTTTAATTCAAGGGTCGGAAGATAACGGGTATACCGTTTCAGGGCATCTTTTTGCTTTTTGAATTCGTTTTTTGTCAGTTTTATCTTTGCCATAAAGCCTTTAGGAGTTATGAGTTATGAGTGATGAGTAGTGAGTGGTGAGTTAGAGTGGTGAGTGATGAGTTGAGTTTTGAGTGTTGAGTTTTGAGTGTTGAGTCTTGAGTCTTGAGTCTTGAGTCTTGATAGCGTCATCAGTCATCACCCCATCCAATTATTTATTTCAACAGCCTCATCGTGCTCACCAGTTCTCAGTTACTTCTTCTCTTTTTTCGTTGTTTTCTTTTCTTTCTTCTTCGGTGTATCCTTTTTCTGCTCTTTCTCTACCGCATCACTCTGTTTTTCAGTCTCCCCCTCACTCTTTTTCTCAGTCTCCC
>JASGMP010000013.1 GCA_030156395.1 Fidelibacterota bacterium | reverse complement strand
CTCGAACGGGAAAATCTGGGGCCTGCCCGGGATAAAATTCATGATCTTTTCATGGAACATGTGATGGCTCAAGCCCCGGGATACAAGAAACTTATGGAAATGACCCATGCTCCCATCATGCCAACTCCGGGAGCCGTGGGGTCTATTATTCAGGTTATTGCCCGGGACGAAAATATCTCGGTTGTAGGTGTAGATATCGGTGGAGCTACGACAGATGTTTTCTCTGTCTTTAAAGATCCCAATTCCGGTGAACCGGTTTTCAACCGGACAGTCAGCGCGAATCTGGGCATGAGTTATTCCATTTCCAATGTACTTGCCGAAGCCAAACTTGAAAATATCCTACGCTGGGTCCCCTTTGATATCAACGAAACCGATTTGCGGAACCGGATTGGCAATAAAATGATCCGCCCCACGACGATCCCCCAGAGTCTGGAAGAATTGAAAATTGAGCAGGCAATTGCACGGGAGGCCTTAAGACTCTCTTTTGTGCAGCATAAATCCTTTGCGGTTGGCTTAAAGGGAGTTCAGAAAGAAAGAACGATTTCGGATACCTTTGACCAGTCCTCTACAGGAGAAACACTGGTAAATATGATGGACCTGGATCTGCTGGTAGGCAGTGGCGGTGTGTTATCTCATGCACCCCGACGCCATCAGAGCGCCAGAATGATGATCGATGCTTTCCTCCCTGAAGGCATTACCCAGTTGGCGGTGGACAGTATTTTCATGATGCCCCAGTTGGGTGTTTTGGCCAGTGTTCATGAAAAAGCGGCGACAGAAGTCTTTAAGAAGGATTGCCTCCTGCGCCTGGGGACCTGCATTGCGCCTGTCGGTTCAGTGAAGCCGGGTAAAGATTTTGTCACGGTGAAACTTGAACTCCCGGAAGGGAAAGTTTTTAATCAGACCATTCCATTTGGAGATATGATTTTGATTGAAGCGCCATATACACCAGTAAGGGCTGAAATTACTCCGGTCCGGGGTGTGGATGTTGGCGATGGACCGGGAAATGCCATTCAAACCACCGTATATGGCGGCTTGGTGGGAATCATCATAGATGCCCGGGGCAGGAATCCTTTTGTTCTTCCTTCCAATTCTGCTGTACGGGTTCAGAAACTCCAGCTCTGGAGTAAGGCAGTGAAAGAATTTGAAAGCTAAGCGGAGATAGTTATGGCTCATGCATATACACCAGGACTGAAAGTCCTTGCGAAAACAATGCTTACTAAAACCCGGCGTCTTCCCCTAAAAGGGAATGTGAAAGTGAAAAAGGGGGATTTGGTTAAAGCAGACGATATCGTGGCACACACCGATCTGCCTGGGAATGTCTTTCCCGTCAATGTGGCCAATTTCCTGAATGTGGATCCCTCTGAGTTGGATGATTTTATGATTCGGAAAGAGGGAGATGTGATTCAAAAAGGGGATATCCTCGCAGAGACAAAAGGCATTTTCGGCCTTTTTAAAAGTTCTGTAAAATCCCCTGTAGCCGGAAGACTTGATTCTTATTCCAAAGTCACCGGACAGGCAATTATTCGGGAAGATCCAATTCCGGTGAATATCAATGCCTATATTCAAGGGGTTATTGATGAAGTGATTCCGGAAGAAGGGGTTGTAATTCGGACAACCGCAGCCTTTGTTCAGGGTATTTTCGGTATCGGCGGTGAACGGCGGGGTGCCATTAAAATCCTTACTGAAAAACCCGGAGATACCCTCACGGCCGATTTGATTGATGATTCCTGTAAAGGGAAGGTCCTGGTCGGTGGTGCCTTTATGACTCTGGAAGCCTTCAAAAAAGCAGAAAAGACAGGTGTGGAAGGGATCATCGTAGGTGGATTCAACTATAAGGACATTAAAGATATAGTAGGATATGATATCGGCGTGGCTATTACGGGAGAAGAGCCGGTTCAGACGACCCTGATTATCACCGAGGGGTTTGGTGAGATCCGGATGGCTGAACAGACCTTTAATTTATTGAAAGACCATGAGGGTGATGTTGCTTCCATTAATGGAGCAACCCAGATCCGTGCCGGTGTCATCCGCCCGGAAGTCATTATCTGCCTCGATGAAAAAGCGGATAATAAAATCAAACCGGTAGAGCTTAAAGGCATGGATATTGGTACGGTTGTCCGTGTGATTCGGGCACCCTATTTCGGTCTGCTTGGAGAAGTGACGGAATTGCCTCATGCCTTGCAAAAACTGGAATCAGGTTCCATGGCCCGGGTGGCTAAAGTAAAGATCTATGAGCAGAACAAAGAAGTAATGCTCCCCCGAGCCAATCTTGAGATTTACGAGACAAAATAATATAATCCTGTGAAGGAAAATGCCGGAGTTTTCTCTGGAGTTTATCCTTTTTTTCAGGGTTTATATTTCCTATAATAATCCGGTAAAAATTCCGGATAAATGATAAGCAATGAATGATGACATCCTCATGACCTGGAAAATTCACATGGTAAAACAGAATCCTGGCAAAGGCGTTTCTGTCTTCATTTTCATCCTGGCCGTTTCCTTTTTTGCCGGGGTTGCCGGTGAAAGCCTTATCTTCCTTTTTTTGTCGCTGCTAGTTCTGGGAAGTTATGTATTACCCTATTTTGTCCCCGTTTCTTATACATTGACAGAGAAAGGAATTACAATTCGTACCGGGTGGATGACAAAAGAGCGGGAGTGGAAAGAATTCCGACGTTGGGAACGAAGCGGGAATGCCATTAAGTTATATACTATGAAAAAACCATCCCGTCTCGATAATTACCGGGCATGGCTTCTCAGGACCGGTCAGAAGGGGGATGAGGTGGAAGCGATTGTGGCCCGAAAAATAGTAAACACAGAATAAGTAAATGACTGAAGAAAAAGATAAGAAAAAAGCTATGACAGATAAAATCGCCCGGGCCATTGTTCGCCGGGGAATGTCTGTGCCGGCTGTCTTTTTCATGCAGACCTTTAAACCCATGAATTTTATTGGTTCTCAGACAGTGGTGTTTTTTGGGCCGGTTTTGGAATCCCTTTTTCCCCGGTCAGATATCTATGGAATCGCAGAATTCATGGAAGAAAGAGAAAATGTGGAACAGCTTATGGAACGCATCGAAGCATTGGAAAGTGAACGCGGACCCGAACCTGAAAAAAAAGAACGAAAGCGACGCTTTTTTAAAAAAGCAAAACGCAAAGAATAAATAACTGTCGGCAATCGACGTGTGAAGAGTGGAGGATCTATGAAACGAAATGGATTTTTCCTGATTCTGAGCCTGCTGATGGGAGCAGCAATCCCCCTCCTGGGAGCTCTGGATCCTGTTGCCATCCCCAAAGAAGGGGAACCGGAAGGACGGATTGTGGTACTCCATGTGAATTCGGTGGACCAGGCTTTCAGATATGACATTTTTCAAAAATCCGAAGAGGAAAAAGAGTGGAACTTCATTATCAGTTATACCCATTTGGATGATGAATTGTTGTTTGATATCAACAATGATGTTCCAACCCGTTTTAAGGTAGTAGCCCTGGACAAGGATCTGAATGTATTGGAAGAAGCGGTGACCGAGCCTGTCATCACCGAAGCAATGTGGTTCAATACAAAGCGTATTGTCCGTTTTATTGCAATGGTCCTCTTCTCCGGGATCATTTTGTATTATATCCGGAGAGCCCGCCAGATGAAGGAGATTTATCTGCGACCCATTGCCGGATTAAAAGCGTTTGAAGAAGCTGTAGGCCGGGCAACGGAAATGGGGAAATCGGTCTTGTACGTTCCGGGTATTATGGATCTGGACCAAGTGGAAACTATTTCCGGTGTGATTATTTTAGGTCACGTTGCCAAGATGACTGCCCGGTATGAAGCCAGCCTGAATGTTCCGGTGTCCCGCTCGCTGGTGATGGAAGCCGCCCGGGAGATTGTAAGTGAATCCTACCTGAGCGAAGGACGGCCCGACCTGTTTAATCCCGATATGGTTCACTACTACACTGATGACCAGTTTGCCTTTGCCGCTGCCGTGGATGGGATTATGCTCCGGGAAAAACCTGCCGCTGTTTTCCTTCAGGGGAAATTTTATGCCGAATCCCTGATTCTTGCCGAAACCGGAAACTCCATTGGTGCCATCCAGATCGCTGGGACCGGTTCACCTTCCCAGATCCCATTCTTTGTCACTGCCTGTGACTATACCCTGATCGGTGAGGAATTTTTTGCCGCCAGTGCCTACCTGGGCAAAGATCCCAAATTACTGGGATCTATCAAGGGCCAGGATATTATTAAAGGGGCAATTATGATAACAATTCTCCTGGGGGTGATTTTTGAGTCCCTGGGATTCACCTTTTTTAAAGATATTTTCAATCTCTAAAGGAGTAAACGATGTTTCTAAAACGACAAGTTCCATTGGCTATTGTGTTTGTTGTCGGTGTGATCATGCTGCTTTCATGGTTTATTCCTCATGAACCCTTTGCCAATCTGGAGATTCATGCGACCCAGTGGTTTGATATCATTGCCAGTTTTGCCATGATTTTGGGAGCCCTGAATCTTTTAAAATTACAGGGTAGAAAAGTGATCCGCCGGCAAAAAGGCTGGTTTTACAGTCTGGCTGCGGTTCTGGGCTTTTTCCTCACTCTCATCTTTGGTTTTTTCTTTAAAGGGGGATATTACCTCGAAGTGAAGGATGTAGGCCCCAATGCACCATACTTCCATCAAAGAGTCAGTGAAATCACCCATACGGAAGTCGATGCGGTGGAAAGAGCTTTTACCAAAATCGGAGAGGGAAAACCCATTAACCGAAATTTTTACACCCATGGCGGTGCGCTGAAACTTTATAATGAACTTTCCAGCAAAGGGACGGTTGTGGAAATCAAACAATTGCCCTGGGGAAGTCACCTTCAGGAAAGGGGGACTTTTTACAGCTGGATTTTTTATTCCATATTCACACCCCTTACGTCGACCATGTTTGCCCTTCTGGCCTTTTTTGTGGCTTCAGCTTCGTACAGGGCATTCAAAATCAGAAACCTTGAGGCTACCATTCTCTTGGCGGCGGGGATTATTATTATGATCGGACGGGTTCCCCTGGGTGCATACCTTACCGGATGGCTGCCTTCCTGGCTTCAATGGTTGCATCTGCCCAGGCTCCAGGAGTGGATCTATCAGTACCCCAATGCGGCCGGTTCCCGGGCGATTATGATCGGTATTGGACTTGGAATTGTGGGGACGTCCCTCCGGGTGATCCTGGGAATCGAAAAATCTTTTATGGGGGAGAAGTAATATGAGTCGCAAATTCAATACATTTCTGCAAAATTTGGACAGACTGGACCGCCGTATCATTTTTCTCATTATCGGACTGGTTGTGCTGTTTCCCCTTCTGGTTCCCCTGAACCTCCCCGTTGAACCGACCGGACTGACACGGGATGCTTTTGAAGCAATCCATCATCTGCCCGATGATGCAACGGTTCTCATTTCATTTGAATATGGACCGTCCACTAAACCGGAAATTCATCCTATGGCTGTGAGTGTGTTGCGGCACTTTTTTGCCAGAGGATATAAAGTGGTGGTGATGTGTCTGTGGCCCGACGGCCTGTTTATGGCCCGCGAAGCCCTGGATGAAGTCTTGAATGATGAACGGTTTCATGACTTGGTGTATGGGGTGGACTATGTGAATCTGGGTTACCGTCCCGGAAATGAAGCCGTGATCAAAGGAATTACCAAAAGCTTTGCCGCCAATTTTACCGTGGACTCCAAACAGACGGATATCTCGGAAATTCCCTTGATGAATGATATCCGGACCGTGGCGGATGTGGATTTTATTTTCAGCCTTTCCGCCGGCTATCCGGGAGCGATTGAATGGGTGCTATATGCCTCTGATCCGCTGCAAATCCCTGTCAGCAGCGGTAACGCTTCCATCCAGGTCAATCAGCTGCTGCCTTATGTTAAGTCAGGGCAAATGAAGGGAGTAATCGCCGGTATGCCTGGGGCTGCTGAGTATGAAGCCCTCATGGTGGAATACGGCCTGTGGGAAACCCGCGGTGAAGCAGCAAAATCCATGGATGCCCAGTCTATTGCTCACCTGGTGATTGTCCTCTTTATTATTCTGGGCAATATTGCTTATTACGCAAAACGCAAAACCCAAAAGAAGTATTAGGAGGCACCGATGTATACAGATGTTTTTGGCGCCTGGGTTGCTGTCTTTTTAACATTGGCTATCTTCAGCTACCTTTATAAAGACAACCCCTTTTATAAATTGGCGGAACATATTTATGTGGGTGTTTCCGCCGCTCACTGGGCAACTATTGCCTTTTGGAATCAGGTCCGCCCAAACCTTTTCGGCCGCCTCTGGCCCCATGCAGATCCTGAATCACTTACCGGATTTAATGTGTTCTGGTACAAACTCTACAAGGGATTAAACTGGATCAGCGATACCGTATTCCCTGAAAACGGCATTCCCGGAAATCAGGAACAAAACTTGATGTACCTGATTGCTCTGATCCTGGGTATCTTTATGCTTTTGCGCCTTTTTCCCAGTATCGGGTGGATCAGCCGATGGTCTTTGGCCTATGTAGTCGGGATGGCTGCCGGACTCAGACTCTATGGATACCTGAGCTCGGATGTTCTGTCCCAGATTCAGGGCACCATCCTCCCCGTTTGGACCGGAAATCTTGGGGATAGTATCAATAATATTGTAATTATTGTTGGGGTAGTTTCTGGACTTTTTTACTTCTTTTTCTCTGTGGAACATACCGGTGTTTTTGGAAAGATCAGCCGGGTAGGTATCTACTTTTTGATGATTACCTTCGGCGCATCCTTTGGGTTTGCCGTCATGGGCCGTATCTCACTCCTCATCGGCCGTTTGAAAGACCTGATTCAATTTTCCGGCAAAGAATACGGGTATGCCACGTTTGTACTCTTGATTATTATGGTGGTGACCATCTTGATTACATCCCGAAAAGATAAAGAAGTTGCCGAATAAGTTCGATACGTTTACAAAATATAGAAAAGGTGTCGCCGACACCTTTTCTTTTTCCCCTTGAAATTATTTTTTAATTTCTCCGTAAACCGGAGGGTCAGATGTTTTTTTCATCTATGAAAGCGTTTATTGATGCATTGAAGCAACAGGGTGATTTGTTGGAAATCGATCGGGAAGTGGACCCTTACCTGGAGATTAGTGAAATATCCCATCGCTTTGTAAAAGAAAACGGTCCTGCACTCCTTTTTAAGCATGTCAAAGGAGCGAATTTTCCTGTTGCCCAAAACCTTTTTGCATCTTCTGCCAGAATCTCCCTGGCCCTGGGGGTTTCACATCCGGATGAAGTTGGTGAACGTATCCGCAATATCATCCGGCAAAAAACGCCCCAGGGGTTTTCGGATAAACTATCCCTTTTTTCACGGTTACTGGAAGCCGCTAAATTCCCTCCGAAACAGGTGAAACATGCTCCGGTTCAGGAAGTGGTTCTGACGGAAAAGGAGGTCAATCTTGATATTCTACCGGTGATTACCTGCTGGCCCCTGGATGGAGGTCCTTATTTAACGCTTCCCCAGGTGATTACGGAAGATCCGGAAACGGGTATACGGAATGTCGGAATGTACCGCATGCAGAAATTTGATGCCACGACCACAGGTATGCACTGGCAACAACATAAACACGGAGCATCCCATTTTGAAAAATACCGGGAAATGGGTAAAAAAATGCCGGTCTGCGTGGCCCTGGGAGGTCCGCCGGTTCTTACCTATGCTTCTACAGCTCCCTTGCCGGAAAATATAGATGAATACCTCTTTGCCGGATTTCTGCAAAAAAATCCGGTCCGTCTCGTGAAGAGTATCACAACGAATCTGATGGTACCTGCAGATGCCGATTTTATCCTCGAAGGATATGTAGATCCCCGGGAAGCGTACCGCACGGAAGGTCCCTTTGGGGATCATACAGGATTTTATTCCCTGGAGGATGAGTATCCTGTGTTTCATATCACGGCAATCACTCACCGGAAGGAAGCCGTTTATCCCTCCACGATTGTGGGCGTTCCCCCTATGGAGGATTACTGGCTGGGATATGCCACTGAACGGATTTTTCTGCCACTGGCCCAGATGATAATGCCTGAAATCCGGGATTATCACATGCCTCCTGAAGGCGTATTTCACAATCTGGTCTTTGTCTCCATCAAAAAACAGTATCCCGGCCATGCCTATAAAGTGATGCAGGGCTTGTGGGGATTGGGACTCATGATGCTTGCTAAGGTCATTGTGGTTCTGGATGATGATGTGAATGTTCAGAATCCTTCTGAAGCCTGGTGGACAGCTTTGAACCATATTGACCCCCGGCGGGACATTCTTTTTACCCGGGGACCGGTAGATGATCTGGATCATGCAGCCATCCGGCCAGGTTTTGGCAGTAAAATGGGAATGGACGGAACCCGTAAAATACCGGAAGAAGGATTTACGCGGCGCTGGCCCGATAAAATTACAATGGATGAGGATGTGATCTCGAAAGTAAATGAATACTTTCCCGAACTGTTGAAACTGTATAAGCGGATGAAAGATGATCGATCTGGAAAATGAAGAAAGGCTCTGGTTCCCTGTCCATGTCAGGGCCAGGCACGAACGGACAATTTGTCATGAACTGCTGAAAAGGGGTTATGAGGTTTACCTGCCCATGATCAAACGCAGACGCCGCTGGTCGGATCGCTATAAAATCCTGGAATTGCCCCTCTTTTCCGGATACCTTTTCATTCATATGGACAGGCGTTTGAAATACTATGTTCTGGAAATTCCGGGTGTCCAGGGGTTTATTACTTTTCAAGGAGAAATGGCCCATGTTCCCGATTTTCAGATTGATTATATCCACCGAATGCTCGAACGTCCGGATACCTTTGAGGTGGTAAATAAAGTCATTAAAACCGGCCATAAGGTCCGGGTGTTATCCGGGCCTTTTATCGGAATGAAGGGCATTGTGAAAGATATCAAGAATAAATCGCGCATGTATGTGAATATTGATCATATTCAGCATACCTTGTGTATTGAAGTGTCGGAATATGACCTGGAATTGATTGGGGATGGAACTTCATAAGCACCCCGGAGTATGATATCCAAACACAGGAAAAAATGAAAATCCACCTGAAATACATCTTCTTGCTCTGTTTCCCCGTTGTTGTTTTGGCTGGGCTCTTCGATGGAATCACCCGTGAAAATAGCCGGGAAGATCAACTGGTTTTTCATCTGAGATTTTCCAATCCCCATGAGGATACACTTTGGATCGAAGGACAGGAGAAAGCCCGGATTACTTTTGCTGAGTCCAATGCCACACGGGATGACTCAGTCCACCTGACCCGGGTACTCCAACTTCCCCTGGCTTTGGCGGGGATGGATATTCCCAATGTGCGTTTCCAGATTTTGGAATCCGTACCATTCCGTACAAACTATCAAAATGCCAACGGTGAATTTGTCAGGTTCTCACCGGTAAGAATTTTCAGAACCGTTCCGCTGGCGGATCTGATTGTGGATCCTTTTGCCATGTCTGGTAAATTTATTACAGAAGCACGGCTGATCCTTGAGATGAAGCCGTCCCCGGATCTAAAGCATACCCGTTCCCCAAGTTCAGAGGAAGAAGCCTTTTTTCAGTATGGAGTTATAAATCCGGAAAATGTCCGCATCTCCCTTCCCCAAATAAACCGGGAACTTCAAAAAGCATTCTCACGTGCTGAAACCGGAACCTGGTACCGGCTGGGGGTCCGGGAAACAGGGATTTATGAAATCAGTGGCCAATACCTGGAAGACAACGGTCTGGTCCTTTCAGAACTGGATAAAAACAGAATTCACTTGTATGTCAGTGCGACACGGGGCCGTCCTTATTCTACTGCCCTGCCTGAACGTCCCTATATCCGTGAAATACCAGTCCTGATCACCGGAAATACGGCAGATCCCCTCCATCGTCAGGATAAAATTCTTTTTTTCGGAGAAAGTGTATCCGGGTGGTATTCCCGTTCTGAAGATGGCCCCCAATACGCTGCTTTTGAAACAAATCCCTATGAAACGGTGAACCATTACTGGCTCTTTATTGCCGATACACCGACCCCGGATCCTCTGAGAATGTCTCCTGTTCAGGATTATACCGGTGAAGATGCCGTTAATCTTCCGTATGCCTGGGGACGGATGCATTACGAAAAGGATGAAGCCAATCTGATTCAGGGAGGGACAGACTGGTACGGCGAATCTTTCAGCGGTCCGGGAGCCCTGAGAACAATACAAATCTTTCTGGACAATCCGGCTCCGGAATACCATGAAAATGCCTATATCCGTTTTGGTGTTGCCGGGGCGTCCAAGACCGGACTTTCAACCCACCGTCATGATTTTGAATTTACATTGAATAATGAAGTGATTTGGGGGGTAATCACGGCTTACGATTATAATGATGTATCCAAAGTTTTTCAGATTCACGCGGATATCCTTCAGGAAAATAATACCCTGCTGATTGAATATACCGGCAACGGCGATAATACAAAGGCATTTCTGGATTTTGTTGATATCATCTATCCCATGGGATTGGAAACGTCCGATGATTTTTTACGTATCTGGCACCCGGTTTCCTCTTCACCGCTGGCATTTTCCGTCTCCGGATTTTCCGGACATCTGGTATATATTTTTGATATCTCCGATCCTCTGATGCCCCGATATCAAATCCAAAATCAATCCTCTTTTAGTCTCATCCACAGTCGTACCGGTTTGGAGGCCGATTATCTGCTGCTTTCCGAATCCCGTTTTCAGGAACCCCTTTTTATGGAGCCCATAGATAAGAGTCCGCTACTTCCGGAATCTTTTGAACAAATGGATATGGTAATTGTCACCCACAAAGACTTTTTGCCAGCAGCAGAGCGACTGAAAGAGTACCGTGAGTCTCATCCTTCCCATCCCCTTTCTGTCGGTATATATACAATAGAAGATATTTACGCCTGGTACAGCGGCGGGAATCAGGATCCCCATGCGATCCGGAACCTCCTTTATGATATGACTCAAAGAGCCCCCCAGCCGTCTCCTTTTTATTTGGTTCTTTTGGGGGATGGAGATTATGATTACCGGAATATTTCGGGGAAATCCAAAATATTCGTACCCCAGTATGAAATATCCGCCGGTTCTATCATTCATACCCGGAATACGGATGACCCCTTTGTTTACCTGAGCAGTGTATCCGATGAAAGTCCGGATATGGCTGTTGGCAGAATTCCTGTGAATTCTCTGGAGGAAGCCCAAAATTACATCCAAAAACTCATCGATTATGAAACCCGGGAAACACCAGGTGAATGGCAAATGCGGGCGACCCTGATTGCCGATGATCCGACCAATCCCTGGCCGAATGAACCGGAATTTATTAAGGATAGTGAGTATAAAATCCAGCCTGCTTTACCCAAGGCCATGAAATTTCACAAAATTTATCTGACAGAATTCCCTGAGCTGTACGATCCCACCATTGGTTCCATGGGTCGTGTGGGAGCCAGGGAAGCCATCCTGGAGGCTTTTCAGCAGGGGACACTCCTCATGAATTATATCGGGCACGGTTCGCCTTTTGTCTGGGCTCAAGAGTATGTTTTTACGAAAGACCGGGATTTGAACCAGGTGCAGACAAACGGCATGTATCCTTTAATTGTGGCAGCCACCTGCGATTGGGGGCGCTCAGATTACATCGGTATCCAGAGTATGGCCGAAGAGATGGTTAATCTGACGGATAATGGAGCAATCGGTGTGGTGGCCAGTACCCGGGGTGTGATAAACCTGGATAATGTGGATTTTACCCGGAAAATGTACAATACCCTATTCCCAGAGTCTCAAAGCAGTACACGATGTGTTACAGTGGGAAATGCATATCTTCAAGGAAAAATTCAGGCCTGGAGTAATTTAAATGTGTCCAAATTCCAGTATTTCGGCGATCCGGCCTTGATGCTGGCGATTCCACAGATGGGCGGAGAAATCCATGTGGAAAACCAGGATACTCTGAAAGCCCTGAGTCTCGTCAGTGTGAAAGGAACCGTTTTTGATCAGGAGCAGAAAACAATTGCCCAGGAAGGATTGACGGGCTGGATTGAACTTATAGACTCAGATAAACAGATTGCCCGGGATTACCGGTATTTGTCCGGGGGAACTTACCGGACTGGAACGCTGTATTATACACTTCCCGGATCAAGGCTCTTTACAGGCGCCATCAGTATCGAAGACGGAAAGTTCAACACCCGTTTCATGATTCCAAAAGATATCCGGTATGAGGGAAATAACGGCAAAATCCGACTTCGTTACGCATCCCCGGATCACCGTCTTGAAGGAGCCGCATTTGTCGACAGCCTGATCCTGGCCGGCAGTTCAGATACCGTGTCTTCCGACTTTACCGGACCTGAAATTGTCCTTCAGACCCATGGGGAAAGTTTTGTTTCATCCTCAATTCTGGTCAGCGATACGGCCGATTTGATTATCCGGATCAAAGATCCATCCGGGATCAATATAACCAATGCTACGGGACATGCAATTATTATGCGCCGGGATGGCGTGGAAACCAATCTGACCCAACAGTTTATCTATGATAAGGATTCCTGGCAGGAGGGGAGTATCACATTGCCGGTAAGACAGTGGTTCAGCGAAGGGGAGCAGACTCTCGAAATATCCGCTTTTGATAATTTTAACAATTTTTCCAATGAAACGTTTTATCTACAGGTTGTTTCCAGCGGTGAAAGTATCCTTACCGATGTCATGAATTTTCCCAATCCCTTTAGAGAATTCACCCAGTTCACCTTTCACAATATGCAGGCAGGTGAAGTCGATATTAAAATTTTTACCTTGTCTGGGTTGTTGATACAATCCCTGGATGGAGGATTTATTGAGAAGGGATTTAACCGGATTCCCTGGGATGGCAGAGATCGCTTTGGAGAGTGGCCGGCCGCTGGTATTTATATGTACACCCTGTCTTTGAAACATGATACCGGTGAGTCTTCTGCACGGGGAAAACTGGTGATATTGCCATGAGTGTTGAAAAACCGCCTGTCATTGTGCTTGCCTCAACATCTCCCCGAAGAAAAGATATTTTAATCACAATGGGATTTGACGTCCGGGTTTTCCCCTCCGGTTTTCAGGAGGAATCCCTAAAGGAAACAGATCCGGTTCGGTTTGCTATGGCAGCAGCCCATGCCAAAGGGAAAGATGTATCACGCCGCTTTCCCGGGAAGATCACCGTTTCAGCTGATACGGTTGTCACTTACAAGGGGCTTTTGCTGGGGAAGCCTGTCAACCGGGATGAAGCTATCCACATGTTGAAAACCCTCAACGGAAAGACTCATACCGTCATTACGGCACTATCCATTTTTAATCCCCAAAAAGAAAGGGAATATACCGGCTATGAAGCAACGGATGTGACTTTTCGCCTTCTCACAGAAGAAGAAATCATCCGTTATGTCGATATCCATACTCCCTTGGATAAGGCAGGGGCCTATGGTATCCAGGATATTTCCGTACCCCTGGTTTCACGCATTGATGGATGTTATTTCAATGTCGTTGGTTTTCCCGTTTCTCATTTTTATATTCACTGGCGTGAAATCACGACAGCTGAATGATATGTTAATGATACTTGCAGACAGTGATAAAGGCAGAACCACCCCTTGCTTTCTATGGATCACTTCGTTGTTAAAAAGATCTGCCGGATAAGGAGGAATTGTGACAAATAACGGAAAGCTGGATGAACTGATTAGTCAGGATAAGCTGGATCAGATGTCCTCATCAGACAAAAATTCGATAAATTCTGTGGCAATTATCGGCCAGGGTGTAATTGGCCGGGGACTCACCTGGACCATCGCCTCCAAAGGCATCAGTGTACTTGCCGTGGAAAAAAATGAGGAGGAAGCCCATAAAGCCCAAGAGTTGATGTATGCCGAAATGCAGGATGAAATCAACCGTTGGCGTATGACGGAAGGGGAAAAGAAAGCCATTTCCTCCAGAACCCAGTTCACCGGTGATTTTGATGCCGTATCTGCCGTGGATCTTGTCATCGAGGCTGTTCCGGAAAATCTAAAGCTAAAACAGGAAATTTTTCAGAAACTGGATGAAAAAGTATCTCCCAAGGTTATTTTTGTCACCAGTACATCCACATTGTCGATCACCGAACTTGCCAATGCCACAAAACGGCAGGATAAAGTTGTAGGACTCCATTTTGTCAATCCCGTCCCCAAAATTCCCCTTACAGAAGTTGTCCGCGGACTCCATACATCGGATACCACGTACAAAAAAATTCACGATTTTGTGGAACAGCTAGGCAAAACGGCTGTGGAAGTGTATGAATATCCAGGTTTTGTCACGACCCGGGTCATCATGCCTATGATCAATGAAGCCATGCATGTTGTGATGGAAGGTGTTGCCACCATCACAGGTGTGGATACAGCGATGAAACTGGGGTATAAACTGCGCAAGGGACCCCTGGAACTGGCTGACAGTATGGGACTCGATTCCGTCCTTTTCTGTATGGATGTTCTTTTTCATGAATTGGGGGATTTAAAATACAGGCCTTGTCCCGTTCTGAAAAAACTGGTGCGGGCTGGTCATTACGGACTTAAAACCGGCAAAGGATTTTATGTCTATGACGAATCAGGGAAAATTGTAAAAGAAAATAAACTCTGAAAGGCAGAGTTCGTATGAAAGTACTTGTAATTAATTCCGGCAGTTCATCCATTAAATACCAGCTGATCGATACAAAAGCCGGCATATCTCTTGCCAAAGGACTGGTGGATCGGATCGGACTGAGCAACAGTTCTTTAAAACAAAGCCGTGAAGATGGTCATAAAATCAATCTCTTCGGGGAAATTTTTGAACATTCCCAGGCGCTGGAATATATTCTGGCTGCTCTGACCAGTGAGAAACACGGGGTAATTAAATCCCTGGATGAAATTGATGCCGTCGGGCATCGGCTGGTTCATGGCGGTGAACATTTTAAAGCCAGTGTGTTGATTACTGAAGAAGTGATGGATGTCCTGAATGAATGTATTGATCTGGCTCCTCTCCATAATCCTCCCAATATTAAGGGTGTCCAGGCTGCCAGGGCTCATCTGGGGAAAACACCCATGGTGGGTGTTTTTGACACGGCGTTTCATTCTACCATGCCGGATTATGCCTATATTTACGGCATTCCGTATGAGCTTTATAAAAGGTATGGGATCCGTCGATACGGTTTTCACGGGACCTCACATCGTTACGTGTCCCAGGAATTTGCCCGTATGTACGGCAAAGAGATTTCATCTCTCAAACTCATTTCCTGTCACCTGGGAAACGGTGCTTCGGTAGCAGCGGTTCAATATGGAAAATCCGTGGATACATCCATGGGGTTTACTCCCCTTGAGGGACTTGTGATGGGAACCCGTTCCGGCGATGTAGACCCGGGTGTCATTTTGCAGATTGCCACCAAAGAAGATCTGGATATCAGTGATCTCAACAATCTGTTGAACAAGCATGGGGGCATGTTGGGAATCTCCGGCCTGTCAAGCGATATGCGCGATATTGAAGAAGCCATGGAAAAAGGCGATGAACGGGCGGCCCTGGCCATGAATGTCTACAATTACCGGCTCAAAAAGTATATCGCCGCTTATGCCGGAGCTATGGGAGGTGTAGACGGTATTATTTTTACCGGAGGAATCGGCGAAAACGGCCCCATCACCCGGAAGGGTGCAGTGGAAGGACTTGAATTTATGGGGATTCGTGTGGATGACTCCCTGAATGAAACCATGATCCGGGGAAAACAGGGCGAAATCAATCCTCCCGATGCCCCGGTGAAAGTGACGGTGATACCCACCAATGAAGAACTGGTTATCGCTCTGGATACGGAGGCCATCGTTTCGAAACGCTTTACAGAATGATCACTTTTCCTTAAATTTCCACGCTGAGTTGGAAATGTGACAAGAATTGTTTGTGTGATGCTCAGCTTGTCTGAGCATCCTTACTTAGGAGTATAAAAAAGAGAATGGAATCCCGGGAGCAGCTTTCAGAGCGGTTGGATACCCTGAAGGAAAAAATCGGGGAAGTTGCCGTGTATATTGATTTAGAACGGAAAAATGAGCGAATCAAAGAGCTTAGGGATAAAACCATGGATCCGGATTTCTGGCAGGATAATCTGAAAGCCCAGAAAATCACCAAGGAAATTTCCGACCTGGAATATGAAATCAAACGCTGGAATACGATTCAGGAACTCCGGGAAGATGCGGACCTACATTTTATGATGTCAGATGAAGATCCGGACCTGTTAAAGGAAATTCCTGCGATTCTGGATAAACTGGAAGATGAAATTACCTCGCTGGAAACTGAAAAGCTTTTATCCGGTGAATATGATCGGAAAAATGCCATTTTTGTGATACATCCCGGGGCAGGAGGAACCGAGTCTCAGGACTGGGCGGATATGCTGTTTCGTATGTATACACGCTGGTTTGAAAAACGTGGTTTTGAATATACGGTTCTCAACTATCAGCCCGGAGATGAAGCCGGCATCAAAGAGGCAGTGATTGAAGTCAAGGGACCCTATGCCTACGGTTATCTTTCTGCCGAAACGGGGGTCCATCGGCTGGTCCGGATTTCTCCCTTCGATTCCAATGCCCGAAGGCATACCAGTTTTGCTTCGGTGTTTGTCTATCCGGAAGCGGACGACGACATCGATATCGAAATCAATCCCAAAGATTTACGGATTGACACCTATCGTGCCAGTGGTGCAGGCGGACAGCATGTGAACAAAACAGATTCCGCCATCCGCATTACCCATATCCCCACGGGCATTGTGTCCACCTGCCAGAATGAACGATCCCAGCATAAAAACAAAGAAATGGCCATGAAAATCCTCAAATCCCGTCTGTATCAACTGAAAAAGGAGGAAGAGAAAAGCAGAAAAGCCGATCTGGAAAAGGATAAAATGGAGATCGGCTGGGGTAGTCAGATCCGGTCTTATGTTTTTCAACCCTATACTTTGGTGAAAGATAACCGGACCAAATACGAAACGGGGAATATTCAGGCCGTAATGGACGGGGATCTGGACGGGTTTGTCAAAGCCTGGCTCACCTATTCCCACAGTCAACAGAATGATTAGACAGGAGCAGCATCCATGAGCGACGAGCACCCGGAAAAACATTCCACTCTCCAGGATATTATACATGTGAGAAAGGAAAAAATCCGTCAACTGAGGGAGATGGGTGTGAATCCCTATCCCTATGCCTTCGACGTAACTCATAAGTCAGCTGATATTGTAAACCAGTATGAATCCCTTGAAAATCAACAGGTCTCAGTGGCTGGCCGGCTTATGTCTGTTCGGATTATGGGAAAAGCCAGTTTTGCCCATATCATGGATGGCAAAGGGAAAATTCAGCTCTACCTTTCCCAGCAGGATATCGGAGACGAATGCTATACCGTATTTAAAATGCTGGATATTGGAGATTTTATCGGTGTCAGGGGTGTGGTGATGAAAACCCGGACCGGAGAAGTCACGGTGAAAGGGGAGAGCCTGACTCTTTTAAGTAAAAATATTCGCCCTCTGCCTATTGTAAAAGAGAAAGACGGGGTGCTGCACGATGCTTTCAGTGACAAGGAGCTTAGGTATCGCAAACGTTATTTGGATCTCATTGTCAATCCGGCCGTGAGAGAGGTCTTTATTCAAAGGGCGAACATCATGCGGTGGACCCGGGAGTTTTTTGATGCACGGGGTTATTTGGAAGTAGAAACACCGGTACTGCAACCTATCTACGGGGGGGCAAGTGCCCGTCCCTTCGTTACCCATCATAATGCTTTGGATACGGATTTTTATCTGAGAATCGCCGATGAACTCTATCTGAAGCGCCTGATTATCGGTGGATTTGAAAAGGTCTACGAAATCGCAAAAAATTTCCGGAATGAAGGGATGGACCGGACCCATAATCCGGAGTTTACAGCGATAGAGTTTTACGAAGCGTATGTGGATTATAAATATATGATGGATTTGGTAGAGGATTATATCCGGGCTATTGCAGAGAAATCAGGGCAGATGACACTGAAATATGGAGAGGACGCCCTGGATTTCAGCCGTCCCTTTGCCCGGAAAGCCATGTTTGATCTCTTTGATGAATCTCTGGGGGAGGATATCCGGGACTACGACGTTTTTGAACTGAAAAAGCTTTGCAAGAAACGGGGTATGAATGTTGATCCGGCCTGGAATTACGGACAGTTGATCGATGAACTATTCAGTGAACTTGTGGAACCCCGCCTGATTAATCCTACGTTTGTGATTGACTATCCCAAAGCTGTTTCACCTCTGGCTAAAACAAAGCGTGATGGAAATACCCGGCTGGTGGAGCGATTTGAGCTCTATATCGGCGGATTTGAATATGCCAATGCCTTTTCGGAGCTCAATGATCCGGTCGATCAACGGGAACGACTGGAAAGCCAGGCAAAACTCCGGGAACTGGGGGATTTGGAAGCCCAGGTGGTCGATGAGGATTTCCTCCAGGCCATCGAAATAGGCATGCCGCCCACTGGTGGAGTGGGTATTGGTCTGGACAGGCTTGTGATGCTCATGACCGGCCAGATTTCCATCAAGGATGTCATTCTCTTCCCGGCGATGCGACCGGAGAATCCTTAAAAAAACCAAAACGGATAAGCCATTTGAAGTTTGAATTTTTTCTGGCGTATCGAAGCCTCATCCGGTCACGGGGAAATCGCTTTATCCCCTTTATTCGCACGTTGGCGGTGACTGGGATGGTAATCGGTACGGCAGCCCTGATGATTACAGCCGGAATTCTCAATGGCTTTGAAGAAAATATGATTGAAAAAATTACGGGATTCGATGCCCACTTTCGGATATCCAACCTCCGAGATACCTATTTCCAGAAAGATACATCCCTTACCCAAAAGCTCTTAAGTGTTTCCCATATACACACAATTGCTCCTTATTTGGATGAAGAAGTCATTATCCGGGTTAAGAATCGATCTGAAGGCATTTTATTTGAATGCATGGAAGAAGAGGATTTCCGCCGGATTCTTATGCCCTCCAAAAAACCATGGGCCGGCCAAGTTGATTTCTCTGGAAACGGTATCTATCTGGGAAAAGGAGTTGCAGATATCCTGAACGTAGCCCCCGGTGATACGGTAGACCTTTTGTTGATCAAAGGATTACCCTCTCCCACCAATCCGGCACGCATTCAAACAGTAAAAGTCACCGGAATTTTTTCCACAGGGATTTCAGAATATGACAAGTCACTGGCTTATGGTGGATTGGATTTGGGACAATCTTTTCTAACAGCACCAGGCCGGATTTCTGGCTATCAGATTCTACTGGATGATACAGAGTTTACTGAAGAGGTTAGTACCGCTCTTGTGGATAAGCTGCCTTATCCATATTACAGCGTGAGCTGGAAAGACCGGCACTACACCCTTTTTAGATGGCTTGAAACACAAAAACTCCCCATTATTCTTATCTTTGGGCTGATTGCCCTGGTGGCAGCAGTGAATATTATTTCCACGCTCGTGATGATTGTCCTTGTGAAGGAAAAAGAAATTGCCGTATTGAAATCTATGGGTATGGCATCCCGGCGTATCAAAAAACTCTTTCTGATGGATGGCCTGATCATCTCTCTGACAGGGTCCGTGCTGGGAGTCCTTTTGTCCCTGTTTATTGAATGGGGACAGATGACGTTTGGATGGTTCACGATTTCCTCTGATGTCTATTTTATCGATCGGGTACCGGTTTCCATCAGCCCCCTTATTGCTTTGATTGTCATGGGTACCGCTATTGTACTGGCTCTTATTTCATCTTTTTACCCGGCGGCCAAGGCATCAGCTGTAAAACCGGTGGAAATATTGCGCTATGAGTAAACAATCTTTGAAAACAGATTTTCTCATTGCTTTCCGCTATTTCAGAACCCGTCGGAAAGTGGGGATGGCTTCTGCCACCTCTTTGATCACTTTGGTAGGCGTAGCTGTCGGAACCATGGCGATTCTTGTATCCATGAGTGTTTTGAATGGTTTTAAGGACGTGATTACCCAAAGGACCCGTGATATGGAACCGGACCTGAAAATACATGTGCGGAGCCTGACACCGGATGACCAGAAAGATTTACTGGAGCATCTGGCGCATCAGTTTCCGGAGGATACCTACATGCCGGTCATGGAGCGGAAGGTCATCGCTTCCGGCACGAAACAGCGCCTGATTCAATTGAAAGGGGTGCAACCCCATGTCTTCGATTCCACGATGGGTATGAGTCCTTACCTGGCCTATCAGGATTTTCTGACAGATGATATTACGCAAACTGATTTTCCCGAAATTATCCTGGGAAGCAGCCTGGCCTACGATCTGGGTGTGACGGTTGGAGACACGGTGACACTTATCAGTCCTGTGGATATTGAAAGTTTTTCTGCCCCGGTCCTGAAAACAATTGTAAAAAACACCTTTGATGTGGATGTCTTTAACTATGACGATATGCTGGGATTCATCCATCTGCTGGATATGCAATATTTTCTGGATGATCCGGGATGGCATGAAATTTATGTCCACTCTGAAGATCCGGATGCCAGGACGAAGATTTCCGCTTTGCTACCGGATCATGTTCCCTGTATTCCCTGGCAGGAAGAACATCGGGAGCTTTTTGCCGCCATGGAGATGGAAAAAAAGGGGACATTTATAGTCCTGAATCTCATAATACTTCTGGCAGGATTTAATCTGGTTAGTTCTCTGGTCATGCTTTTGCTGGAGAAAAAATGGGAAATCGGTATTTTAAAAAGTATGGGACTCCGGGACAGGGATGCTTTCCGGATTTATTTTATCTTGTCATGGATAACCGGAGGCATGGGGATGTTGATAGGACTTTTGGGATCTTTGCCCCTTTTGCTCTGGCAACAGATCCGTCCCTTTGTTAAACTTCCCCAGGATGTGTATTTTATCACCTATCTGCCCGTTCGGGTGATGCTGTCGGATGTGGTTTTAACCGTTTTGGTGTTAATTGCCATAATCTCTCTAGCCGGACTTTTACCTGCCCGGCAATCCGTCAAATTAAAACCTCTCGATTCAATTAAAGTAAAGATGTAGCTATGACAGGAAAACAGATACTAAATGCTTTTGACATTCGGAAAACATACCATTCCGGTCAGGAGACCCTTCTGATTCTGGATGATGTCTCCTTATCGCTGTATTCGGGAGATTTTGTCTCTCTAATGGGCGCCTCCGGTTCGGGAAAATCTACGTTCTTGAATATCCTTGGAACCATGGATGCGCCGGATAGAGGACATGTTTTCATCCATGGGACTGATACGGTGGATTTAAAGGAGTCGGACCTGGCCGAATTCCGGCGGAAGCATATTGGATTTGTGTTTCAGTTTCACTATCTGCTTCCTGAATTTTCCATTTGTGAAAATGTAGCTATGCCCTTAATGATCGCCGGGGAACCCCGGACCCAGGCTTTGAAATCAGCGCTCGAACTCATGGATTATCTGGGAATTGCCGAAAGGCGGAATCATTTCCCGTCGGAGATATCCGGTGGCGAAAAACAACGGGCTGCCATTTGCCGGGCTTTGATTGCACAACCCGATATTATTTTTGCCGATGAACCTACAGGGAATCTGGATCGGGAAACAGGGGACCAGGTTTTAAATCTTTTTCAAAAGATCAACCAGGACTTAAGGCAGTGTTTCTTTTTGGTGACCCACGATGAATCCATCGGTGCCATTGCTTCACGGCAATACCTGTTGAAAGATGCAACCCTGATTGAAAAAAAAGGAGAATTGGTTTCATGATGATGAGTTCGTTTATGCCGGTCCGACTGTTTTGGGGCCGGAATTGTCTAAAAGATAGTACTTATCCCTTCAATCAACTGGGTCGAAAGGCCTTGATTGTGACAGGCCGGCACTCTGCAGACATCAGCGGAGCACTCAAACATGTACAGACAGTTTTGAAAAAAGCCGGTGTGTCTTATGTCCACTTCAATCAGGTACCAGAGAATCCTCCGTTAAAAACGGTTCAGGACGCGGCAGACCTGTGTGTGGAGGAGAACTGTGATTTTATTATGGGTATCGGTGGCGGAAGTCCTGTCGATGCCGCCAAAGCCGTGGCTGTGGCCGTTTTTAACAAAATGAATGCCCATGATGTGTATGATGTCCGGCGCATTCAGGGTGCTTTGCCTCTCGTGGCTGTGCCTTTGACATCTGGGACCGGCACCGAGGCCACTCCTTTTAGTGTGCTGACAGATGAGGAAAACGGCAAAAAGGCTGGGTTTGGTCACGATTCCATGTTTCCACGTGTTTCCTTTTGCGATCCGGCCTATACTCGGACGGTACCGCCGATCGTCACACGGGATACGGGTTTGGATGCCTTGAGTCACCTGTTGGAAGGTGTATTCTCCACTAAAAGAAATGTGACGTTATATCCCTTGATACGTCAGGGTGTTTTGGATATTATGCAATGGCTTGAACATGCCATGAAGAATGGAAATGATCTGGAAGCCAGGGCCCGGTTAATGATGGCCTCTCTTTGGGGAGGTATCCTCATCGCTCAAACTGGCACAACACTCCAGCATGCCATTGGATATCCCCTGACGGTTCGCTATGGTGTAAGTCATGGCCGGGCAAATGGACTGGTTCTTTCCGCGATATACCGGCTTTACTATCCGGCAGTGAAAAACGCCTTGTACCAGGTTTTTGGTCCAGATGCCTCTTCACTTGGAGGCCGACTTGACGACTGGCTGGCTTCTTTTGAACTGACGGAATCCCTTACCTTATCCCGAGAAAATATTTCGGACATGGTTCAGGAAGTAATGAGCGCCCGAAATATGGCAAATAACCCCATTTCTGTCAATCCGTCGGATATCGAAACCATCTACCAAACTTTTTGCTAAGACTTATGACAAAGTGACATACATTATAGTCATAATGACAATTTGATAGTATGGCATGGGAATTGTTGCGAGATATAATGAATGAAAAGGTATGAAAACAGAAAAAACAGGAGATAGATATGGGTAAAATTATTGGAATTGACCTTGGTACCACAAATTCATGTGTCGCAATCATGGAAGGTGGCGAGCCGAAGGTATTGGTAAATGCTGAGGGCGGACGGACCACCCCTTCAGTGGTTGCGTTTAAGAAAAATGGTGAAAGACTGGTGGGTGCTTCAGCCAAGCGGCAGGCGATTACAAACCCGGCACATACCATTTTTTCCATAAAACGTTTCATGGGCCGCCGCTATCAGGAAGTTGAAACGGAAATCCATGAGGTCCCTTTTAAAGTAGAAAAAGGTCCCAACGATGATGTTCGTGTCCGGGTGGAAGATAAAGTTTATTCACCACCGGAAATCAGTGCCATGATTCTTCAGAAAATGAAACAGATTGCGGAGGAGTATCTGGGTGAAAAGGTATCGGAAGCGGTTATTACTGTCCCTGCCTATTTTAATGATTCCCAGCGGCAGGCCACGAAAGATGCCGGAAAAATTGCCGGATTGGAAGTAAAACGGATTATCAATGAACCGACAGCTGCCGCACTGGCTTACGGATTGGACCGAAAAAAGGAAGAGAAAGTAGCGGTTTTTGACCTGGGTGGTGGAACCTTCGACATTTCCATCCTGGAAATTGGTGATGGTGTGTTTGAAGTTAAATCTACAAACGGAGATACTCACCTGGGTGGAGATGACTTCGATCAGAAGCTCATCGATTATCTGGTGTCAGAATTCAAGAAACAGGAAGGTATCGATATATCAAAAGACCCGATGGCGATGCAGAGACTGAAAGAAGCAGCTGAGAAAGCAAAAATCGAGCTTTCTTCATCGATGCAGACAGAAATCAATCTGCCTTACCTAACCGCGGATAATACAGGTCCTAAACACCTGAATATTTCACTAAGCCGGGCGAAATTCGACCAGCTTACGTCCGAACTGGTCCAGAAGACAAAAGGACCTTGTATAAATGCCCTGAAAGATGCCGGTTTATCCAACAGTGATATTGATGAAGTCATTCTTGTCGGCGGATCTACCAGAATTCCAGCCGTACAGGAAATGGTGAAGTCCATTTTCAACAAAGAACCCAACAAAACCGTGAACCCGGATGAAGTAGTGGCTATTGGAGCCGCTATTCAGGGGGGCGTTCTTCAGGGTGACGTGAAAGATGTCCTTCTTCTGGATGTTACACCGCTCTCTCTGGGGATTGAAACCCTGGGGGGTGTCTTTACCAAGCTGATCGAGCGGAATACCACCATCCCTACGAAAAAATCGGAAATTTTCAGTACAGCAGCCGATAACCAATCCTCCGTAGAAATTCACGTCCTCCAGGGTGAACGGTCACAGGCTGCCTATAATAAAACGCTGGGTCGGTTTATTCTGGATGGAATTCCACCGGCTCCCCGGGGTATTCCACAAATCGAAGTGACATTTGATATCGATGCCAATGGGATTCTAAATGTCTCAGCTAAAGACAAAGCTACTGGTAAGGAACAGAATATCCGGATTGAGGCCTCAAGCGGGCTTACGGAACAGGAAATCGAGAAAATGAAACGGGAAGCAGACGCTCATGCGGCCGAAGATGAAAAATGGAAGAAAGTGGTTGAACTTCGGAACCAGGCAGATACACTCATTTACCAGACCCGAAAGCAGTTTGATGAACTGGGTGACAAACTGACGGATGATGATAAAAAACCAGTTGAGGAAGCCCTGAATGAACTTGAAAAAGTCAAAGACAGCAGTGATCCAGATCTTCTGAAGAGTAAAATTGATGCTGTGACGCAAAAAATGATGAAAATATCCGAGAAACTTTATCAGCAAACCCGTCAGCAGGAAGGAGCCACCGGTGCTGCAGGTGCCGGACCGGCCGGAGGTGAAAAAAGTGCCGGCGGTGATAGCGGTGAAGAGCCTGTGGAAGATGCGGATTTTGAAGTAGTTGACGATCAGAAATAAGTCACTTGATGTCAAGTAAATATCTTGCGAAAAGGGCGGTTCAACCGCCCTTTTTGTTTACTATGATTCCCATTTTCTTTAGTTTACATGGATAAAGAAGAAATGATATGGAACAGCAGAAAACCCACCATCCCCACCATTATCCTCCCAAAACTGTTATTCCTTTTATCCTGGTTTTTTTACTGGGACTTTTTGTGGTGATGCTTTTCAATCCAAGGCTTTGGTTCAAACCTCTCTCGGGATATATGACGCGGAAATTGGAACAGCACCTAAATGTAGAGTTTCTTATAGGATCCGTTGAAGGGAATTTCAACCGGGCGGTCTATGCCGATTCTCTCCAAATCCTGAATCGTGAGCAGGCCTTTACTTTTTATGCGGACACAGTGTCTGTCTCCTATAAAAATATTGCGTTCCTGGCCATGACCCGTACCATTGATACCCTTCGTCTGGTGAATCCAGTACTGAAATCGGATCAGGTTCTTTCACAACGGCCAGATGAAAATATTACCGATGCCCTGGTTAAAGTCCTTGATGAATTCCCCAACCTGAAAATCAATACCCTTTCCATTCAGCATGGACAGGTAATCCGATCGCAGCCAATGGGTAAATCACTTCAAATACAGGATATATCAGGCGTTTTTTCTGTCAATACCCGTGGATCGATAACCCAGCTGGATGCCCGATCTCTTTCATTTATGATGCCGGAAGAAAAACTGACAGTGGACAGTCTGAAATTTTCAGTAACCGCATTGGAGGGGCTCGTGAAGGTTCAAAATTTAACGGCCTGGTTTGACGGAATGCAAATGAATCTGTCCGGAAAATTTCAGCCTGTTCAAACCCTTCCTTTCAAAGGGGAAATCCTCCTTCAAAAGTTCCGTCCCGCCCGTTGGATTCCCCGCTTTGAAGCGTATCCCGAAGATGTGGTGGACATTCTTGTGGATTTTTCCGGAAACCGGGACTATCTGCAGGGTGATTTTTCTCTTCAGGGTCTCCTGGCTCACGATATTCTTCACCAATGCGAAGGAAATATTCGACTTTTCCATGACAGAATGGAACTGAGTCACGTGGCGTTTGAGAACTCATATCTTGATGCCATGATTCGGAATTTGAGTTTTGATCACGGATTTCTCAATCTGGATGGACATATTAACCAGATCGGCTTCCCTAAAGAATCACCCTTGAATGATATGGCTATTGCCGGCGAGGTAACAGCTTCAGGACGTTTCCCCGATTCCCTCATGATTTATTACGGATTATCCGGAAATTACAAACAGAAATTTTTAATGGAGACCATTGAAGGTCAAGTCCTTTTTCAGAATCAAAACCTGGTTTTTACGGATACAACAAAGATACGTCTTCCGGGGCTGGCTTTGGATCTCAGGGGTCACATAGATTCCATGTCTACTCTGGATCTCAGCTTTGATATGATGGCTGATGATTTCCGGCATGATCTGAACACGACAGACCGGCTGGTGCTTGGAGATGCAAGGATACAGGGACGCCTTCAGGGGAAACTGTCCAATCCTGATGTATCTGCGATTTATCTCATCAATGAAGCCTCAATGAATGATTACCAGGTTTCCCGCGCCCGGGGGGCGGCTTCGGTACGTCAAATGATAAACCACCCCTCGGGGAACCTCTATATAGACCTGAGCGAACTTAAAATCCCTCCCTATACCATCAATAACGGAGGTACCTTCCTTGAATTTAAGAATGATACGGTCCTGATCAGTTCTTTCTCACTCAGTACAGATAAAAACCGTATGGAATTTGTCGGAAAGCTGACACTGGACAGCCTGTTGATGATTCAGGAATTTGCGGCAAACCTCCAGGGTAATGATCTTTTTCTCCAATCCCCCTTTTACATTGATCTGAGGCAGAATCAGGTGGATGTTTCTCCGGTGTCGATGCAGTTAAACGAAGGATTTCTCAAAGGAGAAGGTTCGTGGGACACTTCCCGGCGATTCCACATCACTGTTCAAGGGGAATCCCTGGATCTATCTGAATTATTATCCGTGGGATCTTACCCGGTGAATGCCGGCGGCCTGACGGATTTTCAAATTGAATTATCAGGAATGCAAAATGATCCGATCCTCCAAGTTGAAGGACGTGTGAAGGATTTTACCTACAACCAATATCACTTTGAAGATCTTTGGGCATATTTTACCTACAAGGATTCACTCCTGGTGCTGGAAAAAGCCGGTATTGCCCAAACCCCCAGGAATTATATCAATTTCTTCGGGCAATTACCTATGTATGTGGGCTATGAAAACGACCTGCTGCTGACTTTTCCCAAGGATGATCCCTTTTTCCTGACACTGGAGGTCAATCAGTTTTCCACCGGTATCTTATCTTCTCTCCACAAAGCCATACAAGAGATGAATGGTCTGGCAAATGGCGTGATAACAGGCGGCGGATCCTACCGGAATCCGGAATTCCTGTGGAATGTGACCCTGGAGAATTTCCATTTGAATGAATTTGATTTTGACAGGATCCTGTCCCGTTTGTCCTATGAAAACCAAAAAATAACCATAGAAAATGTTGATTTGATTTGTGAAGACGGATCTTATTCCATGAGTGGATTTTATCCTGTGGATTTGAGTCTTCAACCGGTTTCCCGACGGATCAACCCCCGGGACAGCGTATCAATCCGCCTGGAAGGAAGAGACGGCACCTTGACTTATCTGGAACCTTTGATCCGCGTTGTGGAAGACTCGCAAGGGACCTTTATCACAGAACTTGAACTTAACGGTTCTCCCTTGAAACCAGTTCTTAATGGCCGTCTTGTCCTGGAAAAAAGCACACTAACCCTTCAAAATCTTCTAAATCCGATCCAAAATGTTCAGGGAACCCTTCATGTACAAGATAATATTGTCGATGTAAATCTCAAGGGCAATATGGAGAAAGACGATACCCACTTGTTTAATCTGGGCAGGGATGATGCTAAAAAGCGCAATGTAACCGTGACAGGTCAGATCAGTCTTCAAGATATCCTGAATCCTGTCTTGGATTTGCATCTGATAGGAAAAAACATTTATATTCGAAGCCTGAATGACCGGATCAATTTAATCGGGGATGGAGATATTACATTGCGGGGTCGGGATACCCTGAGGGCGGAGGGAATTTACGCTGCCCGGGAAGGAGTGCTGAATTTTGACTTTAAGCGGCAGGTCCCGAAAAGGCCCCGGCAACCTCGAAAAAAAGTCTTTGAATATATCCTGGAAATCCCCGCGGATGGCAATGTCTTTTTGCGGAATGAGTTGATTGATGCCGAACTGGAAGGGGATATTGTTCTGGAAAAGCGGGGAGATGAACCTCAGATTCTGGCCGGCAACTTGTCTGTCCCATCAGGTAAGTTTTACTACTACAGCGCTATTTTTGATATTGAAACCGGTGAAATCACCTTTGATCCCTATGCCAACAGTATCACATTGAATTTTCAGGCTTATACACCGGTCCTGGATGGATCAAACCGGGTAATTGCTACCCTGACGGGAGATGTGGATAAACCCAACATCCAACTGACAGATGAGAAAAATATGTTTACCTCACAAGCTGAAATCATACAATTGTTGACGACCGGGACTGTCAGTAACGGACAATTTGTCACAGGGGCTGCCCAAAGTTACCTGGAAACAATTTTTGAAAAAGAACTTGAACGTACCGCCAGTGAATGGGGCGGATTTGAACGGGTGGATCTAAAATCCCAGGGATCCCTCTTTGAAAATCCCAACCTGGATAGTCTCACCATTTTGTTGGAACGGCGAATTGGAAAGAATTTGTATTTGAGCTATGAACAAGCTTTGAGCAATGATAACGCAAACAGAAATATTGAACTGGAATACAGACTGAACCGAAATTTTTCCATTATCGGGGAAGCTGATGATGAGAGTGTTTCCTTTTCATACCGGATTCGATTTCAGTATTAGAGGATCATGTGAAGCGACACGAATTCCTTATACCTGTGATATTGTTTTGTATTCTGACGGGGTCTTTATATTCCTCCGATTTTCAGTTTCAGGACAAACCGGTAGCTCGTGTGGAATTCACAGGCCATACGTTTTTCAGTGAGCGGGATTTGAACCGGATGATCTCTCTTAAATCCGATGGATTATTCAGAAAGCGACGGCTTTTCAACCGGCGTGTGCTGAACCGGGATCTTGAGGAAATTCAGCGGAACTATATTGCCGAAGGGTTTTTACGGTGCCGGGTTTCAGATTCCCTGGCACTGACGGACAAAAATCAGGTAAATATCACCCTTGAAATACATGAGGGTCCCCGCTTTTATGTAAATTCCTTCGATGTCAGAGGGAATACACTCATCTCTGACGCCGAAATCATGTCTATGATGAACATCAAACCCGGTAATCCCTTTAAACCTTTTGAATATCAGCGGGGATTTGGGTTGATTCAGGATGAATACGCGGCCATGGGACGTCCCTATGTGACCATTGAAGAGCAAATCCGGGAAGATGTACA
>JASGMP010000012.1 GCA_030156395.1 Fidelibacterota bacterium | reverse complement strand
CGCCGAAGGCGCTTGAATGCTGAGCGCAGCGAAGCAGTTGAACGGCACGAAGTGCCGCTTGAATCCTATAACACTACGTGCAGCGAAGTGCCAATCCCCAAATCAAACCAATCTAATCAATCATCCAATCAAATCAATCCACTACAGACTGTCCACTGCCGACTGAAAAAGTGACGCGTAACGCGTGACACGTGACAAGGGGTCCAATCATCCAATCCCCCAATCAAATCAATCAAATCAATCTATTCAATCGAATCAATCAACTAACTACTGTCGACTGTCCACTGCCGACTAAACAATTATTTCCCAAGCAATCTAAACATGTTCTTTTTATATGCTTCCACACCCGGCTGGTCAAAGGGATTTACACCCAACGTATATCCATAAATCGCAATGGCAAATTCAAAAATAACCAGCAATTCAAAGAGGTTTTCTTCGTCCAGGCGATCCAGGTAAAAGGAAGAAACCGGTACACCCCCATCTTCGTGGGCCTGGCGGGTTCCTTCATAAGCCTTCCGGTTAATCCAGCTCATTTTTTTACCTGTCAGATAATCCAGGCCATCCAGATTTTCTCTGCTCTTTTCTACCGTTAAATCCGTGTCGTAGTGATCAATGACGAGGAATGTTTCAAAAATATTCCGGGTTCCTTCCTGAATCCATTGTCCTAAACTATGAAGATCTGTTGTAAAATTGGCCGAAGCCGGATAGAGTCCTTTACCTTCTTTCCCCTCGCTTTCACCAAAAAGCTGTTTCCACCACTCGGCCAGATAGTTCATCTGCGGTTCAAAAGTAGCAAGAATTTCAATGGCTTTCCCGTTTTTCCAAAGGATTTTCCGGTTTCGGGCATAGCGAAAGGCCGGATTTTGCCGGTCGTCGAGAGTTCCCTGCTGATAACCGGCCCTGGCACCTTTCAGAATCTTTTTCAGATCTCCCCCGGCAGCAAGTATGGGCAGGAGTCCTACCGGAGTGAGGACAGAAAACCGTCCGCCCACATTATCCGGGATGGTAAAGGTCCGGTATCCCTCCTGCTCACTCAGGGTACGAAGGGCACCTTTTGAAGCATCGGTCGTGGCAATAATCCGTTTAGAAGCTTCTTTTCCATATTTCTTTTCAGCCAATTGCTTTAGAAAGCGAAATGCCACCCCCGGTTCGGTGGTCGTCCCGGATTTGGAAATGACATTGATATAAAAATCTTCGTTTTCGAGTTCTTTCAGGAGCCGACTTAATTCCAAAGGACTCAAATGGTGACCGGCAAAGCGAATTCTGTCATTTTCAGGAAAGAGGGATGTGATGACGGCTTTGGCTCCCAGATAAGATCCTCCGATGCCCACACAGACCAGGAGATCACCGTTTGATTTAATTTCCTCAGCCACGTGGGACAACCGTTCAAGATCTTTCGGGGTTTGCAAAGGCAGGTCCATCCACCCTAAAAATTCATGTCCTGGACCTTTTCTATCCAGAAGCAGATGGAGGGATTCATGGGCCTGGTCCTCCACATCTTCCACATGAATGGGTTCAAATGAATAACAGAGCTTTTCATCATCATAGTATACAGACATTGGCTCAATCCTTATTCTTTTATTTATTTGATACGGTGATTTTCAAAACGTCGCAAATTTTTTTAAAAATTTCATTCTTCTTTCGGGAAAGGAGACATAAAAAGTCACATTATTCCGGGAGATAGTGAAACGTAAAATAGCTTTTAACAGCCTGTGCTGTCAGTTCCGGTGAATGGGTTCCAATAAACGTAGCTGCAAGAGCCCCTGCTGCCGCCCCGAATTCCACACATGCCGGGATATTCCATCCCTGAAGGAGTCCCCAGATAAATCCTGCATGAAAAATATCACCGCTGCCATTACTGTCCACCGCATCCACATGAAAGGCAGGCTGAAAAGCGGTGCCTTCCCGGTTTCCATAGACCACTCCACCCGCTCCCAGCGTGATGACCGCCATCTTCACCGGTGGTTTAGATAAAAATTGACAGGCTGTAAAAAGATCGATGGTGCCCAGCGTTTGGATAACACCTTCTTTCGGTGTCAGCCAGTAATCGATACAGGTGGACCATTTTTCCAGATTCAATACGCGGGTTCCGGGATCAAGAACAGTGATAACCCCCTTTTCATGGGCTTCACAACCAATCCGGTATTCGGCTTCTTCATAGCGGCCTTCCAAAAGCAGGATATCTCCGGCTGTCATGGATTCGACAAAACCGGCATGGTATTCTGGACAGCAGTGTTCATCGTGGGACAGGATTGCTGTCCGTTTTCCGTGGTTGGATTTTTCGATGAGAATATAGGCAACGGGGCTGGCTAACTTTTTTTGGGTCTGAATAAAATCCGTCCTGACACCTTGTTTGCCGATTTCATCAACCACCGTCCGGCCGGTCCCATCATCCCCTACCGCTGCAAGCAGAGCCGTTTCCACACCGGAACGGGACAGAAAAGCAAGGGCGTTGGATGCCGGTCCACCAAAAAACCGGTGAAAGTCTGATGTGACCCTTTTTTCATTCAGGGCAGGGTAAGAATCCAGAAACAACACATGGTCATAGACCAGGAGCCCGCTTGCGTAAACCTTCGGCATCCCCTGTTTGCCCCTGGTGATCATTTAAAACTGCCGAATCGCACGAATCTGCTGATAGGCATCGTTAATCATTTTAAATTTTTCCTCGGCGGTTTTAACCAAATCCGGTCCCAGATGTGCCACCTTATCCGGGTGATAAAGACGGGCAAGACGCTTATAGGAAGCCTTGATTTCATCATCGGTGGCCTGGGGACTGACTTCCAAAATTTTATAGAGCGCGTCATCTGTTTTCGGTTGATAGACATTGAGAATGGACTCATAGTCCTGGACAGAAAAGCCTAGGTTCATGGCAATTTTCTCAATGGCTTTTTGTTCTGTCTGGTCAATCTGTCCGTCAGCCTGGGCCAATCCAAAAAGGAGGTGGAGAAATTGAATACGGGAGGAAAGATCCAGGTACATGGAAATTTGGCGGATCACGGCGGAAATATCAATATCCCGTTCCAGCGTCTGCTTAAACAGATACATCAGTTCCTGGACAAAATTCGGGTCCGAGATATTTTGCGTCAGGTATTGTTTGACATATTTCACTTCCCCTTTACGGATTTTGGAATCGGCTTTCACGATATAGGCAAAAACGATCATCAGACTCACATAAAAATCGCCCATCTGTGTTTGTGCGGAAGGCCGTCCGTAAGGGTGTCCCCCAGAAAGCCGATATGCTCCTCCCTGTTTTCGTTCATCCATTTGAGATCCTAAAATCCCTCCCAAAATTGCACCTATGGGACCCATAAGCACCCAACCCAGTCCTGCCCCAATAATTGTTTTGTATGATATGGCCATAATTCGTCCTGTTTTTTAGTTCTGTTCAGTGGGAAATTGGAGAAAAAGATGGGGAAATTCAAGGGAAAAGGTTTAGGGGTTCAGGGGTTCAGGGGTTCATGGGTTCAGGGGGTTCATGGGTTCAGGAGTTTATGGGTTCAGGAGTTCATGGGTTCAGGAGTTCATGGGTTCAGGGGTTCATGGGTTCATGAGTTCATGGGTTCATGAGCTCATGGGTTCAGGAGTTCATGAGTTCAGGAGTTCAGGAGTTCATGGGTTCAGGAGTTCAGGAGTTTATGGGTTCATGAGTTCATGAGTTCATGGGTTCATGGGTTCATGGGTTCATGGGTTCATGGGTTCATGAGTGAAATTTATTATTTTTTATAATATTTTTTTTATAATTGATTTAATCAATTACTGAATGTTTTTAAATATTTAATATACTTTAAAATTTTAGGCCTTAAAATATTTATTGAGTTTGAAATATTTTGATTATTACAAATTTTTAATTTTTTCGCAATAATAAATTGTGTATCAAGTTCTGAAAGGGATGCCAAAGCTATATACAAAAAGTATATATTCTCTTTATCGGATTGCCTTGCAGCACCTTCTGCAATATTTGAAGGAATCGATATTGCGGCTCTTCTAATTTGAGAAACTAAACCAAATTTTTCTTCTTCAGGAAACTCCAGTGTGGCTTTATAAACCAGTTCAACCAAATCGATGGATTGTTTCCAAATATCTAAACTTTTATGAGTGCTCATATACACCTCATATTTTAATTATCAAAAATTGATCTGCAAATAACTATTGCTTTTTATTATAATTAATTATATAGAATCTGTCAACATAATTCAATAATTATGATATATAATATTAATTAATATCTCTTGAAGCAACTTCCCCCTGAACCCCTGAGCCCTTGAGCCCTTGAGCCCCTGAGCCCTTGAACCCTTGAGCCCCTGAGCCCCTGAGCCCTTGAACCCCTGAGCCCTTGAACCCTTGAACCCCTGAGCCCTCAGCCCCAAAAAATTGTAACGAATTCCCCAAATATTCATTGAATTTATAGGATAGAAATAATACATTTCTTTGTTGTGTTAAAATTGGGGAACTATGCAAAAAAAAGAGACAACTGAGACAAAGCCAAAAACCCGGAGACGCAAGAAACAGCGTTCGACAAACGATGCCAACAGGGCATTGAGCCGGTATTTAGATGAAATCGGTCATTTTGAACCGTTAAAACCGGCAGAAGAGATTGAACTGGCAAAGCGGGTTAAGCAGGGAGACCGCCGGGCATTGAAACAATTATGCGAGGCAAACCTGCGATTTGTCGTGAGTGTGGCAAAGGATTATCAGGGACAGGGTTTACCTTTAACGGACCTGATTAACGAAGGAAATCTGGGCTTAATCAAGGCGGCGGAACGTTTTGATGAGACCCGGGGATTCAAATTTATTTCCTATGCCGTTTGGTGGATTCGGCAAAGTATTTTGCAGGCCCTTGCGGAACACAGCCGGATTGTGCGCCTTCCCCTGAACCGGGTAGGCACGATCACCAAGATCACCCGGGCGGCAGAAGAACTGGAAGGGACGGGTGAACGGACACCCAATCCGGATGAGATTGCAGACAAACTGGGACTCAAAACCTATGAAATTTCCGATGCCGTCCGGATTTCCCGGCGCCATCACTCACTGGATGCCCCTTTTCGGGATGGTGAGAAAAATTCGCTGATTGACATCATTGAAGACAGCGGGCAGCAAACACCGGATCATCTGTTGATGGACGAGAGTCTGGAATCTGAAATCCGTTCAGCCCTGGATACATTAAAAGACCGGGAACGGGATGTGATAAAAATGTATTTCGGCATCGACCGGGAATATGCCCTTACCCTCAATGAAATCGGTGAAGAATTCAACCTGACCCGTGAACGGGTGCGACAAATTAAAGAAAAGGCCATCCGGCGACTGCGACATAAGTCCCGAAGCCGGAAATTAAGGTCCTATTTAGGCTAATGGTAACATAACAGAAAGGTGGTGACTTTTCACAATGGTTCAGGTAACTGTACACAGGGACGAACCACTGGAAAAAGCACTGAAGCGTTTCAAGAAGAAGTTTGAAAAGGCCGGAATCATGAGAGATATCAACAAAATCTCTTATTATGTGAAACCCAGCCAGGACAAACGGATCCGCCGGGCAAAGGCGGAGAGACGCTTGAGACGGCTTCGAAAACAGTAAGTAAGCCTGAGAAGTCCGGAGAAGTCCGGACTTCTCCATTTCAGGGAGGATAAACCATGCTCATTGAATCCATTTCCGGTGTCCGCGGAACCATCGGAGACAGCTTGCAGCCGGCACATATTGTCCAGTATGCTTCTGCTTTGGGAAACTATCTCCAGTCCAAAGGGACCGTTATTATCGGCCGGGATTCCCGTCCCTCAGGAGAAGTCATTGTCCGAATTTTCAGCGCAACCCTTCAATGGATGGGGATTGACGTGATCCATATCGGCATCGTCCCCACCCCCACCGTTCAATTACTCACAGAGAAAAAAAATGCCGATGCCGGGGTTGCCGTTACCGCCAGTCATAATCCTTTTCCCTGGAACGGGATAAAATATATCGATCGTACCGGTCTCTTTATGAATGCAGATCAGGTGCGAAAAATCATGTCCCTGAAAGATCTCACCCATACTTCCTATAAAAAAAGCGGTGAATTCGGCTCCTACAGAGACGAGGAGACAGCTCTGGCATACCACATAGACAACATTTTGAAAATTCCTTATATCCAGGTGGATAAAATCCGGAAAAAACATTTCCGCGTGGTGGTGGATGCAGTTAACGGAGGCGGATCGCTGGCACTCCCGGCTCTTTTGAAAGCATTGGGGTGTGATGTAATCGAAATCCATTGCACACCGAATGGATATTTTCCCCACACACCGGAACCTCTTCCGGAAAACCTGAAAGACCTGATGCATGCTGTCGTCAAACATAAAGCCCACCTGGGAATGGCTGTAGATCCTGATGCAGACCGTCTGGCCATTGTCGATGAAGGCGGGCGCTACCTGTCCGAGGAGTATACACTGGTCATGGCGGTAAAAACGGTCCTTTCCAAAACAAATAGAAAAAATCCCCTGGTTGTCACTAATCTTTCCACGACCCTGGCGGTGGATAAAGTAACACAGCATTTTGGAGGAAGCATCCTCCGCACGGCCATTGGCGAGATCAACGTTTCAGCAACCATGAAGGCCGAAAATGCCGTGATCGGTGGCGAAGGAAACGGAGGGGTGATTCTGCCTGACTCTCATCTGGGAAGGGACAGCCTGGTGGGAGCGGCATTAATCCTCCAACTGCTCACCGATGAAAACAAACCTCTCAGCGATATTTTTGCCTCTCTGCCTCAATACCGGATGAGCAAAAAAAAGGTGGAGATCGGCCAGTCCGATCCTGATGCCATCATTGAAACCTTGAAAAAACGGTATGCACAAAAAGAAATAGATACCACGGACGGACTAAAAATTCTTGATCAGGACCGGTGGGTACACCTTCGGAAATCCAATACCGAACCTATTTTAAGGGTCTATTCGGAAGCCCCAACCCTTGAGGAAGCCGAATCCCTGGGCGAAGCGATGATTGGTGAAATCAAAAGGGAGTTGAGAGTTAAGAGTGGAGAGTAGAGAATTGGAGTGTTGAGTTGAGAGTTAGAACGTGTCAAGAATCAACATTCCAGAAAGGAATACACATGAAAAATCAAGAGAACATCGCACGGTATATTGATCACACCCTGTTAAAACCCGATGCAACACAGGAACAGATTATCCAGCTGTGTCAGGAAGCAAAGGAATATCAGTTCGCCTCCGTATGTATTAACCCTTACTGGGTCTCTTTTTGTAAAGACCAATTAAAAAATACAGATGTTAAAGTCTGCACGGTGATTGGTTTCCCTCTGGGTGCCAATACAACGGTGGTAAAAGTTGCCGAAGCGCTCCAGGCCATTGAAGACGGGGCTGATGAAGTGGATATGGTGATGAACATCAGTGCCCTAAAATCCGGGAAGACCGTCGATGTGGAAACGGATATCCGGGCTGTGACGGAAGCCGTCAAAAAAGCCACCCAGAATAACCGGATCCAGGTCAAGGTGATCCTTGAAACCTGTCTTTTACGGGATGAAGAAAAAATTCTGGCCTGTGAACTGAGTGAAAAGGCCGGGGCGGACTTTGTCAAAACATCGACGGGTTTTTCCAGTGGTGGCGCAACGGTGGAAGATGTCAAACTCATGAAGAAAACCGTCGGATCCCGGATGGAAGTAAAGGCTTCGGGCGGCATCCGTGATATACAAACAGCCCTGGCCATGATACAGGCCGGAGCCACCCGCATCGGGACCTCATCCGGTGTGAAAATTGTCACCGGGCAAACAGGCGCAAAAAAGTCATATTAAATCCCGGCAAACTCCAGATAACCCTGATGAAAATATCCGTTATCACATGATGAACATATATGAAAATCTGCAGGTCCTCGCCCCCCACCCCGGGGGTAATATAGGTCCTGAAAATAAAAGTGTCAAGTTTATATTGTTATTAATATATGCTTATGATGTTTTATCAAATAATATGAATTCCTAAACATATCAATGCAACATCAAGATTACCCATGAACACTCCTCATCCCGTAAAAAAAAATTCCATCCATGAAGTAACGATCGAGAGTATTGCCTTTGGCGGTAAAGGTATTGCCCGATTGAACGATTATGTGATATTTGTCCGTGATGCCCTTCCAGGTCAATCGCTTCGGGTAAAAATCATCAAACGTAAATCCCATTATGCAGAAGCCATCATTGAAGAAATTCTGAAAGAGAGTCCCCATTATACCTCACCCCCTTGTCCTTATTTTTCCGATTGCGGCGGATGTTCCTTCCAAAATCTGGATTATACAACCCAATGTCAGATCAAAGAGCAGCAAATTCGGGATGTGTTCGTTCATCTGGGAAAATTGGACACGACCATATTGCCGGTTAAAGGCGCACCGGTTTTGTGGGGATACAGGAATAAAATGGAATTCTCAGCCGGGACGGAGAGGTGGTTTATGAAAGAAAATGATCCGGAAACTCCCCGGGATTTTGCACTGGGTCTTCATGCACCCCGGCGTTTTGACAAAATACTGGATATTGAATCCTGCCTTTTACAGGATGATGAGCGCAACACCCTGTTTCAGGAAATCCGGAAAGAAGTGAAAAAAGAGGGGCTCTCACTTTACAACGCCAGGACTCATGAAGGGTATCTGCGGAATGTGGTGATCCGCAAAGGTTACCATACCGGTGAAATTATGGTCAATTTTGTCACCCGGGATGATGCACCTGAACGGCTGACACCCATAGTTGAACATATACTCCGGCGTTTTCCTTCTGTAACTACGGTGGTCAATCACATCAATGATTCCCTGGGGATGACGGCCTTCGGTCAAAAGGAATGGCGTCTTCATGGACCGGGAATTATTCATGACCGCATCGGTCCCATCACATATGAAATATCCGCCAACAGCTTCTTTCAGACCAACACATCCGGTGCCGAACAGCTATATTCTCTTGTGGAGGACTTTGCCGAATTGACAGGACAGGAAACCGTATGGGATCTCTATTGCGGAACCGGCTCCATTGCCCTCTATTTATCCCAAAAGGCAAAGCAGGTTTTAGGTTTTGAAATAATCCGGGATGCCGTTCAAAACGCCCGGAAAAATGCAGAGAAAAATGACATATCCAACTGTCATTTCTTTGAAGCCAATCTGGATAAATTTTTTCAAAAGAATCCCGATTTGATTCAATCCTTACCGGCACCGGACCTTGCCGTGGTGGATCCTCCACGGGCCGGACTCCATCCAGATTTCATCCAACAGCTGATTCACCTGGCCCCGCCAAAAATTATATATGTCTCATGTAATCCGGCAACCCAGGCAAGGGATTCGGCATTGCTTGTGGAAAACGGCTATTCTCTGGATAAAATTCAACCGGTGGATATGTTTCCCCATACACCTCATATCGAGTCCGTGGCACTTCTGACAAAAACATAAAGCCAAAATAAGTTGATTGCTCAAAACATCACTGTTTCTTATTTTTAATTTATCAACTTAACGGAGAATGAGCCATGAAACAAATCCTTTTGGGCTTTATGCTTATTTTATGTATCCATGTTTCCGGTATGGCTGCCGCAAACCTGATTATCCGATGTGATGATATCGGCATGAACCATTCCGTAAATCTGGCTGTCAAAGAGCTGTTAGATACCGGACTGCCCATCAATTGCTCTGTCATGTTTCCGTGTGGATGGTATCTGGAAGGTATCCGTATTTTAAAGCAATATGACAATGTCAGTGTAGGTGTCCACCTGACGCTGAACAGTGAATGGCAGGAATACAAATGGGGACCAGTTGCAGGTCAGGGAAGTGTACCGAGTCTGGTGGATTCCAACGGTTTTTTCTTCCCGACCCGGGCACTTTTTGAAGCCCACAAACCGGTCTTGTCTGAAGTGGAAAAAGAACTTCGGGCTCAATTGGACCGGGCCATGAATTCTGGAATTGACATTTCCTACATGGATTATCACATGGGCACCGCCGCCTCCACACCAGCATACCAGGAACTGCTCATGAAACTTGCCAAAGAATACAATATTGGCATTTCCAGGTTCTATGGCGAAGAAGATATGCCGAGTGTATATTCTGTAGATATTCACCATAAAACCGATTCTCTGGTCTCCTTCATTAAAAATCTGCCCGAGACCGGCACCTATTTGCTTGTCTGCCATATTGGGAAAACGACACCAGAAATGAATGCCCTCACAGATACACATCCCTGGGGATTGAAGGAAATGAGCCGGCACCGGCAAGCCGAACTGGACGCCCTGAAATCCGAATCCTTTCAATCCCTTCTAAAAAAGAAAAAGTTAAACATTCTCATGTATGATCAACTTCTGGATGAGAAGGGTGTTGAAACGTTGGAGAATCCTTTTTGACGTTGAAACGTTGATGGTGACGTTGGAAGTTTACGTTGTCCGGTGTTGATGGATTTTGGAGCTCATGGGTTGACACGTGAATATGGGTAATAGGAATATATAAAATTTTATTCTTACTATATAGGAATTTATTTATGCGTGTATCCCCCCGGGGATAAAATAATTCCGAACCGGACCAAATGCAAGATTATATTATTTTTAATATATTGTGTTTTCGTAGCTAAAGCCCGTGGTTGTTTTTACCAATTTCTCCCTCACCCTATCGCACCGTTATATTCCCAGGACTAAAGTTCGGGGCTGTTTGCCATTTCGCCATTCAGGATACCAAGGATTTGATAATACGAAATCCAAAAATTTTTCAGCGTCTGGATATAGGTCCTACGGGCTAAATCCTGTTCCTGCTGGGCCATAAACAAATGGGTGATGTCTACTTTCCCGATGAGGTAGCGGTTTTTGGTGACTTCGAAACGCCGTTGAGCCACGGTATCGGATTGGGCAGCAATGTGGACCTGTCTTTTCAGTTGATCGAACTGTTTTAATACGTTGGAATAGTCTTCCCGGATTTGTTTTCGTGTCAGATTTTCCCGGATTTGGGCTGATTTCAGGGCTGATTCACCGGCTTTGATCTCGGCACGGTTTTTCCCCCAGTTAAAAAGAGGAATATCGAGTCCCATGGTAAACTGTTCCTGGTCAAAAGGATTTTCATATAAATCCTGAATATTTTCTCCGGTCTGGTTATAACCAAAGCTCATGGTCAGATCGGCACGGATTCTTCTCCTGGCTTTCAGATCTTTCAGGGTATAATCGGCCGATAGCACCAAAAGGCTGTCTTGCAAGATTTCAGAAGAACGGGCCTGGGCTTTGGAAAGAAATTCATCCCGGTCGATCTCCACATCCGGAATTTTCATCGGAGCAGTAATACTAAACTCCATCTCTTCGGGCATGCCCAGAAGCATTTTGAGCTCATTCATGGATTTTTCCAGCTCAAATTGGGCTGATTCCAGGTTTGTCTCGGCTTTCATGAGTTCCAGCTCACTTTGCAACAAATCGTTTTCGGCGATCTTACCCACACTATAACGTCTTTTGGAAAGATTGTACACCGTATCATTTACGGTATAGTTTATCCGGGCAATTTCCAGATTGATCTGATCGATATAGGTGTTGAAAAAAGCGTTGACAATCTGGACATTCAGTGCATTGACATCTTCTTCAAAAGCCTGCCGGGCCAGTTCGTACTGGATTGTTTCCAGCTGATGCTCCCATTTCATGGCGTTGGGGGTAAAAAGAGGTTGACGATAGGAAGCCACAAAGGGAGATGCCCGCCAGTAATAATTGCTAGTATTCAAATTATCAAAGCGCTCAAGTCCGCTACTCATGGATAAGGTCCCGCCGGTCCAGCGGACTTTCTGACGGACTTCCAATGCCGCGGTTCCGTAGGTTTGGCTTTGTGCCCGGTATAAAAGGGTTCCGTCGGGCTGCTGTACACTCCTGATGCTCCGGTTTAAACCTGGGATATTGCCGGATAGTGAGATTTCCGGAAAATAATCTTTCATAAAGGCTTCATAATTCCACCGGGCATTCAGAAAATTCTGCCGGACTAGTTCCAGATTAGGACTATGGACGCGGGCATAGTCCAGGGCATTATCTAAAGTTAATTCAATGATTTCCCTGTTTTCTGCGGATAACAAAGCTCCGCTCAGGGAAACAAAACAGAAAAAAGACAGAAAGAAACGGATGGGATATCGCATATACAAACTCACCTATTCATATCTTAAGGATTCAATGGGATCCCTCCGGGCCGCCTGATTGGCAGGATAACTCCCGAAAATAAGTCCAACTGAGATGGAAACCACAAAAGAAACAACAATGGAAATCGTGGAAACTACCGTGGTTATACCCGTAATTTCTTCTATCAAATAGCTGAGAAAAATTCCCAGAAAGATCCCAATAATTCCCCCGGTTACGGAAATTGTAATTGCTTCCAGAAGAAACTGAAGCATGATATCCAATCGTGTCGCACCCAGGGCCTGGCGGACACCAATTTCCTTGATACGCTCCATTACCGAGGCCAGCATAATATTCATGATTCCAATACCCCCCACCACCAGGGAGATGGAGGCAATGGCTCCCAGAACAATATTGAAAATGCGTTTGGTCTGTTGCTCCTGCCGAAGCAGTTGTTCGGGAACGATCACCTCAAAATCCACCACATCATAATGCCGGCGGGTCAGCATGCGGGCGATAATTTCGGAAACCGTGGTGATGTATTGTGAATCATCAACCCGCACCACAAGCCGGTCGATCTGGTGATAATTTGTCTCCTGGGATCGGCTTCTCTGCCGTGAGGCAGCCATGATGTCCTGAGGAGAAATCCGAGACCTGTCAATATAGCGGAGTAAAACGGTTTTCACCGGGGTATAGATATCCAGGTTGGTATTTCTCAATCCCAGATGCTCAAAAGATTCTTCAGACACTCTCCGCTCTTTCAACACACCCACAACCGTTAGCCAATTCTTTCCGCATTTTATTTTTTTTCCTATGGGATTTTCTCCCGGAAAAAAGCGGACCCCGATGTCATATCCGATCACACAGACTGGCAAAGCCTGTTGCTGCTGATTCTCCGTAAAAAAAGTCCCCTCCAGGATTTCAAAATCCGTGGTTTGGAAATATTCATTGTGAACGCCCACCAGCTTTCCTGAACGCCGGTATCCCGACCGGATCATGGTCGTTTCCAATACAATTTCCGGACTTACAAAATCCACATGGGGGATTGTAGATTGTATGATTTCGGCATCTTCCAGGGTTAATCCCCGGGAGAATTTAATCTCTTTTTCGCCATTGTGGGTCTGTTGAGTGGCCAATTCATCCTGTACACTCCCTTCTTCCTGTTCGATAACAGGCCGGATAATGACATTATTCACACCCAGCAGGGACATCTGTTCCAGGATTTCCTGTCTGGCACCCGATCCAATCGCCAGCATGGCAATCACACTGGCCACCCCAAAAATAATTCCCAAAGAAGTTAAAAAGGATTTCAGCTTATTTTGCCGGATGGCATCCAGGGCAATGTGCAAATTCAAAAGGGTTTGAACAGACCAGTGATAGTGCAAACTCATGGAGAATCCGATAAATAAATGATTTCAAGATCATCCCGGTTTTCAGGAATCGATAAAAAGATTTTATCCCTTGGACTTAATCCCTGGGTAACCACAATTTCGTTTTCGTTTTTCAGGCCTGTTTTGACCTCCTGTTTCACCGTACCGGAGACACTCTTTTTATAGACGAACTCCAGAGAATCTTCTGCATGGTATGCCTCCAGGGGGATATAGAGGGCAGAATCCAGGGACGCAATGATGATGGTGTTACTGGTAGTCATCGCCGGCCGAAGGGTAGAATCGGATTCATTGATTTCGATCTCCACTTCAAAGACCTTGGAGTCTGAATTAGGCTGCTGTTCGCCGATATTGGCAATTGATGTCACCACCCCCGTCAGTTTTTTGGATGGATCAGCATCCAAACCAACCTCCACCGGCATCCCTGTTTTCACTTTTTGAATGTCCACTTCACTGACATAGGTAATCGATTGCATCACACTCAGATCCGGCAGGGTGGCAATTGTCGGATCCCAGGCATTTACCGTAGAACCCTCTGTAATCTTGTTTCCGTTCCAGTCCCTTTTGTAGATCACCATCCCTTTTTCAGGAGCATAAATCGTAAACTCCTTCATCAGGTCCAGATATTCCTGGTACTCGTTTCGGTTTTTCCGGAGGTCTGAATCCACTTCGGACATTTTGGCAATCGCCTGTTTGACCTTGGTTTTATAGTTTTCCTTTGCCTGTTCCAGGGCACGGACTGCTTTGTCATAATCAATTTCAGCCTGCCGGGCGACAGACGGAGCTTCATATTTAGCCTGTTCTTTCATTAAAAGCCGTTCTTCCAGAGCATATTCCAGATTGATCAACTCATTCCGCGCATTTGCCAGGGTCAGGGTACAATCCAGCTTTGCCTGCTGATACTGACTTTCTGCCTTTTGGATGGCCAGTTGGACGTCTTTAATCTTGCTTTCCAGTTCGGATCTGTCCAGACTGGCCACAAAATCACCGGAATCCACCACTGTTCCCTCCGGGACCAGTTTCAGGATTTTCATCTCATAAATCCTGGCTCTCCTGGAATTGGCAGGTCCTCGGATCTCTGTGGAGTTTTTTGCCTTCAATTCCCCCGTGGTAGTTATCGTGACCCGGAACGGACCTGTTTTTGGAGAGATGATAATTTCCGTACTCTCTACCTCAGGTGTCAGAAAGCGGTAAAAAAGAAAGACAATCACAAAAACAATAAAAAGAATCAGAATCGTGTTTTTACGTTTCATGGATGACCCAGTTGTTCAATGCTTGACTCATAAAGCGACCGGATATAGCCATCCAGCCACGTGTTAAAATATTTGATATCTTTTTGATGTACACCCTTTTTATAGAATTGTTCCTGTAAGGCTTGGGCTTTCGATATGATAGCATCTTCCCTGGGAATCAGATTCTGCAAAATTCCCGTATTTTGCTGATTTTTCAAGGGTGCTGTATTGATATAGGCTTCACCGTTCCCTTTTTCATAAGGAAAACAGTACTCTTTCAATTTCAGGGACCAATCCACCAGGGGAGGATTTTCACCATTCTCCGATTGTAACACGGCAGGTAATTCTTTCCCGGCACCCACCCATACCGGTGTGACCACACAGGTGAGGGGGAATCCGATGAGGGTCCATAAGGTTGTGGCTTCAGGGTTTTCATAAGGCTTTACGCCTTCCACAAGCAACACCGAGGCGGTCCAGTAACGGACCACATAATCCTGCAGCGACACCATGTATTCATCCTGAAAGTCTTTGGGAAGGTAAGTATCCCAAATATCCCGTTTCATCAGGCCATGATGCATATTCCGGGTAGCCTTTTTCAGGATAAATTCCACACTCAGTCCGCTTTTCAGCATTTCCCGCCGAAAAAGATCTGCGGTTTCGGCATACCGGATATATCCCTGGCCCTCTTCCGGTTCGCCGGAAAAAGAAAAATTTGTCCGGATCAGATAGCCTTCAGGAGCTGTTTTTTTATCGGTGGCGTCATATTTTACATAGTCATAAAACCCGGTTTCGAAATAAGCCGCTCCACCTTTCGCATCGATAACGCCAAAATTCGCCTCAATACCCCATTTTCCTGACTCGGCTTTAAGAAAAGTTTCAAATTCATCCACAGTAGCACATTGTCCCAGGGCTTTTTTCATCAAAAGTCCTTCCTGGTCCCTTTGTTTTTTCCATTCCACACCGGCATTTATGTTATAGGAAGCCGTATTCATGATACTGAAACCGGTTTCATTGCTTCCCATCCAGAGTTCTTGATTCAGGGTATCGTTCATATTAAAAATTCCCGTGCAGGCATATTTATCGCCTTCAAAATGGACTATTTTATTTTCCAGATCTCCGGTATCCCGGTGTTTCCACAGTATGGGTCTGCCAGACATTGTTGCATCTCCGGTAATAACCGCTGAAGTACAGGGGAAAAGTGCGGAGATCAAAAGAAATATAGCAAACAGTGAAAACAGACATTTTTTCATCTATAGGACCTCCTTTATGGGCTAAAATAGGTGGTATCGGTTGCAGTCTGCTTAAGACACAACCGTCTTCCCACAAAACTATCGTAGCCATGACGCTGCATACCTTCAATCATGGGTCCGGATGTATTCATTCCCAACACCTTGATCATGGCCTTCTTCTTTTATCCTTATTCTAACTGCCTTATTCTCCATTTTCAAGTGAATCAAAACATGACGTACGGGATCAAAACTAGTCACGAGTCATCAATCCCTGGCGCCTCGTCACGCGTCACTTTCATACACACCCCTAAATCCCCCCGATGGATCGGGGCAAGCTCTCTCAAGAGAGGGGACTTTTTTGGCCTCACCGTCCATTGACGACCCCAACCAATCTCATCATGCATTACATAAGACAATTTGAACAATCAAACCAATCAAATCAATCGAATCAATCGAATCAATCGAATCAATCGAATCAATCAAATCAATCAAATCAATCTATTCAAGCCCCCAATCTCCCCAATCCCCACATCACTGCCGACTGCCGACTGATAACTGCCGACTGCCGACTGATGACTGCCGACTGATGACTGCCGACTGATGACTGCCGACTGCCGACTATTTATCTCTCAACCGTTGAAAAAACATTTCCATCAAATCTTTAATCTGATCTCTCATATAGCCGTTATGAACGCGGATCCGGTGGTTCAGGCGGGGATCTTCACAAAGGTGATAGAGGGAATCACAGGCACCGGCGTTGGGATCTTCCAATCCGTAAACGACCGTCTGAACCCGTGCATTGATCATGGCACCGGCACACATGGGACACGGTTCCAGGGTTACATAAAGTGTTGCTTTTTCCAGTCGCCAGGATTTCAGATGGTCTGACGCAGCTGTAATAGCCAGAATTTCTGCATGGGCTGTGGCATCCTGAAGGGTTTCACACATATTGTGTCCCCGACCGATAATATGATGATTCAGCACAATGACGGCCCCTACAGGGACTTCCCCCAATTCAAATGCTTTTTCTGCTTCCTGATATGCAAATCGCATCCAATAAAGATGCGAAAAGGGTTTGATCGTCTCTGTCATCCGGGTTTCAATTCTTTTTATTCAAATCTGTCAGACACTGCCGAATCCGGGCAAATCCTTCCTGAATTGATTTTTCATCCGTGGCAAACGCGATACGGATATGCCCTTCCCCTTCTTCTCCAAAATAGATACCTGGCACGACGGCTACTTTATACTTTTCAAGCAAAAGATTGGCAAAATCGATACTGCTGATCGTTTTTTTGCAATACTCCTGATAATTGAGAAACAGGAAATATCCACCCAAAGGGGTTGTGGCGGCGTAAAATTCATGCTGGGTTAACAGTTCACGCATCAGTTTTTTTCGGTTAGCCAGAATGGAAAGAATTTTATCCCGGTGTTCACTGCCGGCACCTTCCAGAATGCGGATAGCTACACGCTGACTAATGGCTGGTGCACAGGTTGTGGAATAATTTCTTAAAAAATTCACCGGTTCCAATAATTCTTCCGTTCCAATAATCCACCCGAGGCGCCAGCCGGTCATGGAAAAAAGTTTGGAGATGCTGGTAAAGGTAATCACATTGGGATTATATCCGGACATCGAAAAGGCTTTACTTTCGTAGATAATTTCCCGGTACGATTCATCAATCATACACAGGATCCCTTTTTCAAGACAGATATCGGCAATATTTTCCAGAACAATCTTATCAATCACCTGTCCGGTAGGATCCATGGGAGTATTCAAGATAATCATACGGGTTTTATCGGTAAAAAGGCTGCATATTTGTTCCGGGAGGATCGGGATTCGTTTATCAATTTGAATGGGATAACGGACAGGGGTACATTCTGCCAGTTTCACAACCACTTCATAACTGGGATTTCCCACGATAGGTATCAGAATCTCATCACCGGGTTCACTCAGGGCCATCACACCGGAAAAAAGGGCTTCAGAAGCGCCCCCCGTCACTGAAACACTATATTCTTTGTCCGGCAGTTTATAGGCTTGGGCGATCAGCTCCCGAAGGGGAGGCAATCCGGCGGTATCCGTATAGGATAAATCTTCCGACAGGACAATTTCCTGGGCTGCATTCCGGATATTGGCCGGCATGGGGAAATGAGGCTCGGACATGGCAAAATTGATGACATCCCGGGAAATTTTGTGTGTAATGGTCCACTGGCCATAAAAAGATTGCTTGGATAACTGACGGATTTTCTCTTTGCCGATCATAGATAATTGTATTTAATCATTTATGGAGAGAACTTCCACCAATAAATTCCCGAAGGATGGATGTGGGAGGAATATCATCCGGCGGCAAGGGCAAAAAGAGCTGAAGATATCTGCTGATGCGAACTGCTTCCGCTTTGACTTCCGATTCCACCGGGATTTTATCCAAGAGTGGTAAGAGTCTTTCCCTAAAGACAGCCCACTCGTACTCCAGTGCACTGTTGAACATCATATCCGCATGCTCCTGGTAGGGAAAAATCCACCGTTCTTCCCCCATTCGAACCAGAGGCCAGCGCTTCAGGGTATTTTCTACAGAATAGGACCGAAACTGATAATCCCGAAGCATCCGACGTAACAAGCGGGTATCTGCTGTGCTGATACGGTTATACACATTGAAATTGAGCTGGGTTAGGGCACTAATGTAAATTTTAAAAATACTCTCCGGGTTCAGATCCCGTGTCAATTCGGGATTCAATCCGTGAATCCCTTCAATAATCAACACATCCTCCGGTCCCAAAGTTGTCACTGTTTTTGCCATCTCCCGTCTGCCGGTATGAAAATTAAAATGGGGCAACACGACTTCTTTCCCCAACAAGAGGTCATTGAGGTTTTCATTCAACAGGGCATGATCGATCATATTCAGATGTTCGAAATCGATATTCCCATTTTCATCAGGCATAATTTTATCCCGGTCAATATAGTAATCATCCAGAGATATATTTTTTACATGGAGACCATTGATCCGAAGCTGAATGGAAAGACGTTTCATAAAGGTGGTCTTTCCGGAGGAAGAAGGACCCGCAACAAACACAAACCGTACATGATCATGCTTAAAGGTGATGGCATCGGCAATCTGAGCGATTTTTTTTTCGTGAAGTGCTTCATACAAGTGGATAGCATCCACAAAATCTCCCTTTTCAATCCGTTCATTCAGATGATCGGTAAATTTAATGCCCAGCAACTGTCCCCTGTTTTCGCTTTCCTGAAAAATGGAAAAGAGCTTGGGGGATTCTATAAAAGGCGGCAGCGAGTCCGGATACATGCTATTGGGGAACTGGAGTACAAACCCATCTGCATAGCTTTGAAGCCGGTAATGATTCAAATAGCTGGTCCGGGGGATCAGGGGAGAAAGAAACCAGTGAGGAAATCCACAAATATCATAGACCTGAACGGTTTCGAAGGGTGCTTTTTCCAGGATTTTAAAGCGTCCCAGGGGGATTTCCCGAATTTCACTCATGGACATCGTCCGTTCTTCCATTTCGATATCCATATCGATAATTGAGGACATTTTTGAGGATATTTTCAGAATATAGTCATCGGGCAGCAATTCCGTGGAAAGGGGTTTGCAGAAAAAACCACGGCTATAGGAATGTTCCACGGCAATGGTGACGTCTGGGAACAGGCTTTCGGCAGCACAAAGCATGATGGCTGTAGCACTGATGGCCATGGCATTGGCTCCGGCAGCACTGTGTATATCAAAAAAATCCACAATCCGGGTTTCCGGGGGGATAATAGAATTCAAACTTTGAGGATATCCATTTACTGACATGATCAAAATGTGATCCATGCAATCCGGTAAAACATCCTGAACCAAATCAATTCCCTTGATGGAATTTTTTAGCTCATGATTAAAGGTCTGGGAATGATAGCGAATGAGCATTTTAATCTCCCTTGTTCATGTCCTGCCAGCAAATATTCAGTTCCCTGTTGGCTTTTCCCTCATCCAGGCGGGATACAGGCGTTGTATAAGGGGCATGGGTTACAATTTCAGGATCTTTATCAATTTCCTGATCTATTTTCAACATCACATCGGCAAAATAGTCGAGAGATGCTTTACTTTCCGTTTCTGTGGGTTCAATCATGAGGGCTTCATGGACAATCAACGGAAAATAGACAGTCGGTGCGTGGACTCCGTAATCCAAAAGCCGTTTGGCAATATCCAGGGTTCGGGCTCCTTTTGCTTTCTGACGATCTCCGGAAAAGACACATTCATGCATGGGTCTTTTGGTGTAGGGAAGCTCGTATATCTTTTCAAGCCGGGTTTTCAGATAATTGGCGTTGATAATGGCACCCCGGGAAACCTGCTTGAGTCCTTCGGCCCCCAGCATCCGGATATACGTCCAGGCCCTTAGAATCACTCCGTAATTCCCCCAAAAAGAATGAATTTTTCCGATGGATTCAGGTAAATCCCAATCAAAAAAGTAAGTCCCGTCTTTTTCCCGAACCACGGGCGTGGGCAGAAAGGGGAGCAATTTTTCATTCACACCGATGGGTCCGCTTCCGGGGCCTCCACCGCCATGGGGGGTTGAAAAGGTCTTGTGCAAATTTAAATGGGTGATGTCAAAGCCGGCACGGCCTGTTTTTACAATCCCTAAAAGGGCATTCATATTGGCTCCATCCATATACATCAGACCATCCACTTCATGAATCAGCCGGCTGATTTCCAGCACGTTTTCCTCAAAAAGTCCAACCGTATTGGGGTTTGTCAGCATAAAACCCGCCACCTCGTTGGAGAGCTTTTTTTTCAAATCTTCAATATCCACCAATCCTTCACCAGTGGATTTAACCTGAAGGGCTTCATATCCGCCGATGGCAACGGATGCAGGGTTGGTCCCATGAGCTGAATCAGGAATGAGGATGACTTTCTTTTGATTCCCTTTTTTTTGGTGGTACCGGCGCATGATCATCACACCCGTCAGTTCACCATGGGATCCGGCTGCAGGCTGAAGCGTAAAACCGGCCATTCCCGTGATGGCACAGAGAAAATTTTCCACCTCTTTATAAATTTTCAAGGCCCCCTGAACCGTTTGGGGAGATTGTAAGGGATGGATTTCCGTAAAACCGGCCATAGCTGCAACGGCTTCGTTGATTTTGGGATTGTATTTCATGGTACAGGATCCGAGGGGATAGATGGCTTTATCCACATGATGATTCAGGGCGGAAAGATTCACAAAATGCCGGACCACTTCGGGGATGCTCACCTGGGGTAGTTCCGGCGGTGATTTTCGTATATAATCTGGGGGGAATAAATCCTCAAGTTTCTGTTCTTCCACATCACAGTCAGGAAAACGAACCCCGTTTTTCCCATCGCTTGACAATTCAATCAACAACTTTTGATCCATGGTTTACCTGCTACTCTTGACATACGTAATTGACTGTTTCAACACAGCAGCCAGATCCGGGCTGGTTTTTCCACCGGCAGTCGCCATATGTGGGCGCCCTCCGCCACCACCTCCGAGTCGCTGTCCGATTTTTTTCACAATATCCCCTGCGTGCACACCCTTTTGCACCAGATCATCGGTGACCATGCACAGGACCTGACTTGTTTGATTATTTTGAATGGCAAAAAGGACAACCCCCGTTTTCAGCTTTTCCCGGGCCCGGTCCCCAAGATGTTTTAGGGCATCCATGGAATCCACATCCACTACAGCCGTGTAAACCGGAATCCCATCAGCATATTCAGGATTTTTCAGATAATCCTCTACAGAATCCGTCAGGAGGCGTGCTTTCAGTTCATTCCTTTCCTTTTCCAGGGATTTCACCTGTTCCAGCAGATTATCCACTTTTGACAGGATGGAAGTCTCTTCCGTTTTCAGGCGGATGGAGAGATTTTCCACAATATCCTGCCAACGGGAAAGATACTCCCGGGCTTTATGACCGGTGACGGCTTCAATCCGCCGGACTCCACTGGCAATACTGCTTTCATTCAGGATGATGAAATATCCAATATCACCTGTCGCCTGAACATGAGTCCCTCCGCAGAGTTCAAAAGAGACGTCTCCTATTTTGATCGTCCGAACTTCCTGACCATATTTTTCTCCGAAGAGGGCAATCGCCCCCTTGTCCACGGCATCCTGATAGGACATATATTTTACCGTAAGGGGTATATTGTGGAGAATTGCTTCATTGACCAGGGACTGAATTTTTTTCAATTCGTCAGGGGTTACCTTCCGTGGGTGGTTAAAATCAAAACGGAGATTATCGGGACTCACATAACTGCCGGCTTGGCGGACATGGGGTCCCAATACATTCCGAAGGGCTGCATGTAACAGATGGGTTCCGGTATGATTTCGGGCCGTATCCAGTCGCCGCGCCTCCACAACCTGAAGTGTTGCCGTCTCCGGCAAATGGTCCAGGGGAATTTTTTCATCCACAATATGGATAAAATAGCGGCCTTCCTTCTGTGTATCTACAATGGAATACTTTTTTGTACCCAATACCACAATGCCGGTATCTCCGATTTGACCTCCGGATTCGGCATAAAAAGGCGTTTTGTCAAATATCAGGTATGTTTGTCCTTTTGCATGGGCAGCCTTTAACAGCTTCGCCTGACAGCTTAATTTTTCATACCCAACAAATTCTGTTCCGTCTGTCGGGTCCGCATCGGAAGCAAAACTTTTCCATTCCAACGGCTTGTTGGACACATTCTTAAACTGACCTGAAACTCTGGCACGTTCTTTTTGCTTGGCCATGTGCTGGTTGAACGTCTCCTCATCGATGGTAAACCCCTTCTCTTCAGCCAAAAGCCGGGTCAGATCCACTGGAAAGCCAAAGGTATCATACAATTTAAAAACATCTTTACCCGGCAGTGTTTTAAGTCCCTTTTTATTCGCCTTTAACACAAGATCTTCAAAAATGGCCAGTCCACGGTCCAATGTCTGGAGGAAAGCTTCTTCTTCATTCCGGATAACAGCCATAATCTGTTCGCCATGTTTAACAAGTTCGGGATACGCATCACCCATTGTCCGGATCAGTGGGGGTACCAATGTATGAATAAAGGGGTCGTTCAGACCGATTTTCTTCCCATATCGTGCTGCCCGGCGAAGGATACGCCGGAGGACATACCCCCGGCCTTCATTGGAAGGCAGGGCTCCATCGGCAATACTGAAAGAGAGCATCCTCAGGTGATCTGCAATCACCCGGTGAGGCATCCCATCCGGACCGCCATCATAGGATTTACCGCTTCTGGATTCAATATCCCTGATAATTTCCTGAAAAATATCGATTTCATAGTTGCTTTGCAAGCCGTTCAGCGTGCATAAAAGCCGTTCAAAGCCGGCCCCCGTATCCACATGTTTTTTGGACAGGGGGTGGAGAACACCTTCTTCATCCCGGAAATATTGCATAAAGACCAAATTCCACAATTCAAAATACCGGGGGTCACCGGTATTCACCAAGCCGGCATCAATCCCTTCGTTCATAGAGCCCCTGTAATAGTGGATTTCAGAGCAGGGGCCACAAGGGCCTGTATTCCCCATTTCCCAAAAATTATCTTTTTCGCCGAAACGAAGAATGTGTGATGAAGGCAATCCTGAAATTTGCTTCCACAGCTTATAGGATTCATCATCCTCATGATACACCGTGGCAAAAAGCCGGTCTTTGGATAATCCCCATTCCCGGGTCAGCAGATCCCAGGCCCATTCGATGGCTTCCGCTTTATAATAATCCCCAAAACTCCAATTCCCCAGCATTTCAAAAAAGGTATGGTGATAGTCATCTTTTCCCACTTCTTCCAGGTCATTATGTTTTCCACTGACCCGGATACATTTCTGGGAATTTACCACACGTGGTGAGACCGGTTCGGCTTGATCCAGAAAGACCGGTTTAAACTGGTTCATTCCGGCATTGGTAAAAAGAAGTGTTGGATCGTTCAGGGGAACCACCGGTGAACTGGGGACTTCTGTATGTTGGTGCTGTTTGACGAAGAAATCAATAAAGCTGTGTCGAAGTTCCTGAGATTTCATGATATCGGTGCATCCTTTCCATTGATCATCAGAATTGTAAATGTAAGAAGTGTGAAAGAATATTACAAATCAAAGCCGCCGTCCGACATAACCAGCCTATTGCACCGCAAATTTCAAGGTCTTGTTTTCACCATCCACATTGTAAACAAAGAGATAATAGATACCCCGGCTTATGGGATTGCCATCGTGCAGCCTGCCATCCCAGATGATTTGCCTGCCGAAATGATAGGGAGACGACGGATCCAGGGTATACAGGACTTCTCCGCCTAAAGAAACGACCTTCACCGTGCTTTGATCCGGGAGCCCATCGATGATAATCCGTTCATGTACACGGGAATCGTAGGGCTGTGGGAAAACTTTAATGGCAGAGGTTCCCTGAATTTCTTCAGCCCAGGGTGTTTCCACCATATTGATGCCTCCCGCCGTGGCGATATAAGCCATCCCGCTTTTCTCATCGAAAGCTACATCGGCCACAAAAGAATCCAACAAGGGAGAATTTTCCGGTGTATATCCATATCCGCTGTTCAGCCAGGTGCTGTTTGCCAGATAAATCTTTACCCCACCGTCACTCGTAAGAAACCACTTGTTGCTCCGGCCGTCTATGCGGACTTTTGTAATATTGGCATCGGAAACAGCTGGCAGTGGTGATGAAATGTTACTGATAATATCTTCCAGGAAACGGGTAATAGAAACGGGGGGAGTGATACTTTGTATACCACCGGATGTTACAACCCAGATGGTGCCGTCAGGGGCTCTGTCAAGACTCAGGATATTGTCGTTGATCAAGCCGTGACTGGACGTAATCCGGTACCACACATTCCGCCGGTAATCAAAGACGGCAATGCCTCCCTGGGTAATGGGATCATTTTGGGGATGGCTTTGCAAGGCAATCCACACCCGGTCATACAGATCGGTTGTCAGTTCGGTAGGCAAAACTTCCAGGGCATTTTCCGAGTCAGTAACGGAATACTTTTCCACCGTCCCATCGGGTTTAAAGCGGACCAGAGGTTCGTTGTTGGCCGCATGGGCATTGGCCACCCAAACGGAACCGTCCCGGGTTTCAGTCATCCCCCTGAGTATCAAATAACGGGCTTCCCCTCCTACCGAAGCTTCCGATCCATGAAAGATATCATTGGTGGTATCTACCATGGTATAATCGGAATAATCTTCCCGGTTTATTACCAAAAGTGGCCCCGGTTTTACCACCGGATCATAATTCAGGCGGGGATAATCAATATAAAACCCTTCAAAGGTGGCATATACATATCCATTTTGAGCCAATAGCAGGTCATAAATCGTGGTGCTGGTGGATAAAATCAGGGTATAGGCCAGGGTGTCTGCACTAAACGAGTGCGTGTTTTTCTCCTCACGGATATGCATCAATGTATCAGCACGGATCAGATTGTGCCAGCTTCGGTTCTCCGGATCATAAATGCTGATACCATCCCTGTTTGCAAAATATACGTGTCTATTTTCATCCACCTCCACAGCATTGTAAAATGTGGCAAAGGGAGAATTAGGCAGGATTCTCCGGGAAAAGGTTCCGGTTTTTTCTTTTAGGAGGATACCCTTGTTTTGCTCGGCCAGTATAAGGGTATCTCCGGATAAAGCCACATCATTGAGGGCGTTTGGACTTGAATAGTACAAGACCCATGAATCCCCTTTCAGTTCATAAATTCCCCACCGGTCCGCCAGCATAAGAGTATTTTCTCTGGTAATAAAACGCAGGGGTGTATATCCCCGAAAATCCGGGATGGAAATCCAGCCGGTCGAATCCAGGCGGCGGGTATCCCGGGAAAGGGCAACATAGAGGGAATTTTGGAAAGGAGTCATGGCCAGGACCGGTTCATCCAGCATGGCATGCCATTGCGAGGCAGGCTTCAGGTTGGAAGATTGCCGATTCCCGGCGTACAAATGGTTTGACGATGAAAAAAGAATTAAAGAATCAGTGACAGCCACACTATAAATATGATCGATGGTTTCAGGGAAATTTTCATAGGTGTCCCGAAAAGCCACATATTCCGAGGTGGTCACAAAATGGGCCAATCCGTATGTAAGACCTTTTTTATAGGCAACAATCAGGTCATTCCCCTGGTTGTCCATGGCAAGAATCTGGTCAAATCCGAAATCGAAAGAGCGGATTGTCCCATTGCTCATGTGACAGGTGATGGTAGCCGGTGCATGATCATAGCCAATCCAAAGGTGTCCGTGCTCATCCCACAGGAGAACCGATACTTTAATATGATCGATAAAATCCGTATTGGTCAGGAGTTCCAAATTCCCATTCTGTTTATCGACAGAAAGGATTCCTCCGTCGGTGGCACCCAAAATCCGGGATGGGAGGATTGCAAGCTTTTTAATATTTATAGCCGATCCCACAGATTGCCAGTCCCCTACAGCCGCATTCAGAGAGGGAACCACCTGAAGAAAGGAAAATATCCATACCAGTGTCAGGGCTTTTTTGTACATTCACATCCTGATTTTTATTTTTTATATGTTCAATATGGTGGATTGTTCAGTCTGATGTGTTAGAAAGTTTAGTCTTTGACGATAAAACTATCCGTACTGTATCGTTTCAAAAGAAATGACCGGGCGTTTTGGGCACTTTCGCGGTCGGGATAATCTCCCACCCATACGACATACATAGACCCGCTTTCAGTTGCCCGGATTCGGATCACAGCCGGATATCCTTCACGGACAAAATAATCCCGTCGTTCTTCCGCGTTGGCTTTGCGGGAAAAGGCACCTATCTGGAGATGGTATAGAAAGGATGTTTTTTGTGCTTGTGTGTCCGGTGTTTTCTCAGGAAAACCCGGCAATTCATTGGACTGGTCAATCAACACATTATTTTGTGCCAGCATTTTGTTGGCTTCGCTCAGATCAAGAGTCAAGTCTGCCGGTTGTTTATCCCGGGGCTGAGTTGCTGCATCGGGAAGATTTCCATCGATCCGGCTTTTGATGAGAATAAAGTACCGGTCTTCCGCAATATGGGGATCTCTTCGGAGGGCTTTATCCAGAATTCCTTTTGCAAGAACCACATTGCCTGAAGAAATATAGTAATCCGCTAACAGCAGAAGAAGCCAGTTGGATTCAATTTCCGAACCGTATTTACGGATATAGTTCTGAGCTTTTCGGGCAGAGGAAAGTCCATCCGTATCCAGAATAATATCCAGCAGCTGTACATCCGGGTCATCCGCAGCATATTCTTTATAAACATTGAGATAACTCCGCAAAACCGCTGAATCCTCTCCTTTCAGAATCTCCTGGATATCAAGAGGCGAGGCTGGTAAAAGGCCCCATAGTCCCAAAATAAGCATTAGTGTTATGTACAATCTCATCATGGTATAAAAATAAAGATTCCCCCGGACATGAGCATCAATCAAAAAGCTCCACAGGGGAGCTTTTTCAGGAGAATCATATCATAGATACATCAAAGGACGCGATAGATTAACAGGCCGATGACCACAATCATTGCGACAAAAATGAGAGCGACCCCGATATTCCCTTTTTTGATCTCTTCCCATTCGTCAATATCTGTTGAGAGCCAGTCAAAAACCTTGATGGCCAGACCCACACCAAAGGCAAACCCGATGGATGCGGTGATCGCCCATAAAATCGCATATCCCATTTCAGCAATTCTTTCAACAAAACTTAACATAGATGCCTCCTGTATTACATACTTTCTATTTTTTTCCGAAATTCATCGGGTGTGATGGAGCCATTTTCAAGCAAAATCAGGTCCTCCACAGTTACCGTGGAAAAAATGACATTGGATTGGCGGTCTGCCACACTGATTTCAAGGGTAACCTTATCAATCTCCGGGCTGCTGGGTGTCATTCGCATTGCCTTGGCCACTGCGTAAAACCCGGTCATCAGGGTAGAGTTGTAATTCGTCCTTCTGGCATCCAATTTTAAAACCAGTACCAGATTATCCTCGAAATCTTTTTCAATCCGGATATCCTGCATTCCCACCTCAATCTGAAAGGCTTTGCACGCCTTTTGAATGTTGTACATCAGGGCATACAATCCATGAGACTGAGCATAGGCAAGTCCGGTAAAAAGCAATAAAAGCATAAGGTATTTAATCACTGTATATTTTTTCAAGATTCCCTCCTGAAGCTTTCAAAACTATGTGAAAATATCTTTATCTGACCTGGTTTTCAAGCATATTCTTTCTGGACACCGTTTTTGAAAAGGGCCTTCAGGTGATTCATGCCGTACCAATAAGCTAAATCACGATAATCCTGCACGTTCCAGACAGCGATATCGGCACGTTTCCCGGGTGCCAGGATCCCTCTATCCGACTCCAGGGCGAGTGAACAGGCACTATTCCAGGTAACGGCCTGCAGGGCTTCGAGGGGGGTTAAGTGCATATAAACACAGGCCAGAGTGAGTATAAGAGAAAGATTTTGCGTCATGGAGCTGCCGGGATTAAAATCCGTAGCCAGAGCAACCCGCACACCTTCATCCCATAATCTCCGTGCCGGTGCATAATCACGCTTACCCAGGAAAAAAGTGGTTCCCGGTAAAAGGATGGCTGTTGTATGGCTGTTTTTCAACGCCTGGATTCCTTTTTCTGAAACCTGCATAAGATGATCAACCGAATCAGCATGACGTGAGACCGCCAATTCGGTCCCGCCAATAGCAGAAAATTCATCAGCATGAATCCTCAGCCGAAGACCGTGTGCCTGGGCGGCATCAAAGATCATTTCCGTCTCATCCCGTGAAAAAACAGTTTTTTCCGTAAAAACATCACAATAGACAGCCAGATTTTCTTCTGCCACAGCCGGAATCATTTCATCGGTAATAAGACGGATATATTTGTCACGCTGATCCCGGTATTCTTCTGGAATCTCATGGGCTCCCAGAAAGGTTGGAACCAGATCCAAAGAGAGGGATTCATTCAGGCGGCGTATCACCCGTAAGGATTTCAGTTCATCCTCGGTTGTCAAGCCATAGCCGCTTTTTGCCTCAATGGTGGCTGTACCATATTCCAGGAATTTTTTTACCCGGGGAAGGGATGTGTCGAACAATTCATTTTCAGACATGTTCCGCAGGGAACGTACGCTGTTCAAAATCCCACCGCCTGCAGCGGCAATGGCCTGATAATCTGCACCCTGAACCCGCAATTCAAACTCTTTTCGCCGCATATCGGCAAATACCGGGTGTGTGTGGGGATCGATAAAAGCCGGTGTTACCACGCAATTGCTACAATCGAATTCCCGGGCATCCTGCGTGTCTGCAGACGGCCCGATGGAGAAAATCCTGTCCAGAGCAATGACAAGGTCCTGATTCTCCAGGATAACCATTTCCCCCAGATTTTCATCCCACGTAACCAATTGTCCGATGTTTTTCAGTACCGTTCTCATCATTCAATCCTGATGGTTAAATGTTTTCATCCGGTTAAAATATTCTTTATCGGCTTTTAAAACATTATATGAAAAAATTACATAATGGGGAAAATT
>JASGMP010000011.1 GCA_030156395.1 Fidelibacterota bacterium | reverse complement strand
TACCAAACGTTTAAGAACACTAAATCGCATTATGAATGGGCTCAAAGCGTTAAACAGCAGGTTTATAAGTTAAAAGAGGCAATATGAAAAAGGTATCGGCAATCATATGTGCGTATAACGAGGAGAAAACCCTCGAAAATGTTATCAACTCTGTATCCCAGGCCCAAATTGTTACAGAAATTGTAGTGGTGAACGATGGTTCCAATGACAAAACAAAGGAAATAATTGAAAGCCTTAAAAGTAAAATTCCCTTAAAAGCCATTCATCTTGATGAAAATAAGGGCAAAGGATACGCCATGGCAACCGGTGTGGAAAATGCAGGTGGCGAAATGATTATTTTCATTGATGCCGATTTGTCAAACTTAACAGAGGAGCATTTAGAACAGCTAATCATGCCTGTTTTCAGTAAAGAAGCCGATATGGTTTTAGGACAGCCAACTGAAACAGCTATCCATTTCAAAGTAAATCCTTTTAAGATATTGACGGGTGAAAGAGCATTACGAAGAATGGATATAGTACCTATTTTGGATAAAATGAAAAAATCCCGGTTTGGAGTCGAAACTTTAATCAACATATACTATAAATCGATAAAAAAGAAAGTCATTTTGGTTCACCTCAAAGGATTAAAGCATCCGACAAAATACCAAAAGACAACTTTCTTAAAAGCAAATAAACAAATTTTATTAGAAGCTAATGAAATAATCTATACTCTTCTTATGAACTACCAGATTTTGAAACATTTCTTTAAAATATAACAACTGGTGATGTCATAAAATGAAACCAAAAACCATATTATGGATTACGATTTTTGCGGTTTCGATGGGCTATTTTGAAAGTGCGATTGTCATTTACCTACGGCAAGTTGCCTATCCCGGTGGATTTGCCTTTCCTTTAAAACCCATTGCGCAAGAACTCGCAATAACGGAAATAATAAGAGAAGCTTTTTCTTTACTTATGCTTTTGTCCGTTAGTATCCTCGCAGGTAAATCAACAATCAGAAGTTTTGCGTACTTTTTGTTTTCCTTTGCTGTTTGGGATATTTTTTATTATATCTTTCTAAAACTATTAATCGATTGGCCGGAATCTTTAATGACTATGGATGTTTTATTCCTCTTGCCTGTAACCTGGATAGGTCCGGTCATAACCCCATTAATTCTGTCCGTTATTATGATTATTTTTGCTTTATTAATGCTTTATTTTTCTTCGTACCATGAACATGCGCAATTAAAACCTCATGAACTTTTAATCTTAATATTCGGTGCTTTAACAGTCATCGCTTCATTTACAGCGGATTATACGAATTTTATTTTAGCTCATTATTCCCTCGGTCAAATTTGGTCATTGCTTACAAAAAGCCGTTTTGAATTATCTGTTGAGTATTATCCCGATAATTTTTACTGGCCTATTTATTGGTTTGGTGTTATGATTATTTTGGTAGGAATCGGGCTTTTTACATATAGAAATACTTTAAGAATTAAACAAACAAAAAGAGGTGACCTATGAGGACGAAAATCTTTTTAGCGACTTTAGCTATGATTGCAGTATTTTTCAACACAATCAATGCACAGGACGAAAAAGACCTTAAACTTTCAGGTGAACTGCTTACCGACCAACGTGTTATATTAAAGGACGATAACAACTGGGCATGGAACGAAAACCGCCTGAGTTTAAAACTGGACAAGCAAATTTCAGGTGAATCCATATTCTACAGCGAAGTTTGGTTCCGAAATATCGGTTTGCCAAACGTAGCTAAATCAAGTGACCTGTACAACAAAGACATTGTTGATCCTTACAATCTCGAATTCAGGGAGGCTTACGTACAAATCAACGGTTTTTTAAGCAAAAAAACAGACCTGACGATAGGTCGTCAACAGTTTGCCTGGGGCACTGCCGACAAACTTAACCCGACAAACAACCTTAACCCTTACGACCTGGAGGACATTCTCGATTTCGGGCGAAAAAGAGGTTCTGATGCGATTAACTTACAATATTATTTCAACTATGATTTCTCTTTGCAAGGGGTTTTTGTCCCCTTTTTCCAGCCTGCTAACATGCCGGTCGGGGTTTTCTCAAATGTACTTAATCCCTCAATGGATCTGCCACAGGGAATGGTCTTAAAAAGTTTTTCTGATACATTAATGATGCCAAAATACAATTTGGGTGAAAGTTCTACAGCAGGTCTTAGGTTCAAGGGATTTGCCAAAGGCATTAATTTCTCTTTAAGTTACCTTTGGGGTTATGACGGTTTGCCTTACAGCTCAAAAAATATTCTGACCCCTGTTGATGTAACCGGTGGTACAAGCATTCATTCTCAACTTTCATTTATCCGCAGCCATATCATGGGTGCCGATTTGGTGACCAGCATTGCCGGCATTGGTGTTTGGGCCGAAGCTGCTGCATTTATACCTGATGCTGATGTTGTGATGACTACTGATTTATCAGCATTTAATCCTGACTCCCCTGTTCCGGTTACACGGGATTCGTTGTTATTGGAAAAAAACGAACCTTATGTAAAATTTGTGATAGGCGGCGATTATTTTTTCTCCGATGGCTCCTATTTGAACATGCAATACCTGCATGGCTTTATTCATGAAAGAGGTGCAGATGAGCTGAATGATTATTTCTTTTTACGCTACGAAAAAAACTTTTTCAATGATAAACTTAAAGTTACTCCTCTTGGAGGGGGGGTGGTTGTAAACGACTGGAATGATATTAATAATAATTATGCAATTATTTATATGCCGGAATTTACTTACAAAGCAAGCCCTAATACTGAAATATCATTATCGTGCACAATTTTCGATGGCAAAGGTCAAAACCTTTTTACCGGGTTGAAAGATTATGATATGCTAATGTTTGAAATGAAATATAGTTTTTAGCCAACATTGCTGAAATCCTAAAATGGAAAACACAAAAATATTTGGATTACATAGAAATGTCTTTTTTACTGGATTGACCAGTTTTTTTACGGATACATCCATAAAAATGATATACAGCATCATGCCTCTTTTCCTATTGTCAATAGGCGCTTCAAAGACCTCGATTTCATTGATTGAAGGAATTGCAGAAAGTACTGCATCTCTATTTAAGGCATTCTCGGGACACTGGAGTGATAAAATAGGTAAAAACAAACCCTTTATGTTGATTGGTTATGGAATTACTGCATTGATAACTCCGCTATATGCTTTAGTGAGGTTTCCAATTCATGTTTTATTTTTGAGATTTATTGAAAGGATAGGTAAAGGACTAAGGACTGCACCACGAGACAGTCTGATTAGTAACTCAGTGTCAAAAAATGAAACCGGTAAAAATTTTGGATTTCATAAAGTAATGGATAATAGCGGAGCCATAATAGGACCCTTAACTGCATTTATTCTACTATACTTTTTCCCGTTAAACTATACCAATATTTTCCTTATTGCTACTATTCCTGCTTTATTGGGCGTTGTTTCAATTGCAGTTTTTATTAAAGAAGCTAAGTCAGTAAAAAATAAAGATAATAATAAATTCCATTTAAATCAGTTGAATAAGAAATTTTATTTTTTCTTGTTCATTGTGTTTGTCTTTACCCTTGGTAATTCAGCAGATGCTTTATTACTTGTCAAAACAGCTGAAATTGGTATCAATAAATCATACGTTCCTTTTGTTTATATGATTTTTAATACTGTCTCTGTTCTTTTGGCTATACCTATTGGTAAAGTTTCTGACAAAAAAGGTCGTGAAGTTTTGATTATTCTTGGATTTCTTGTTTACTCAATTGTATACTTCTTTTTTGGAAAATTTAACAACCTTAATGTTTTTCTGTGTTTATTTGTATTGTACGGCTTATATAGTGCATTAGTAGATGGGAGTCAAAAAGCTTTAATTTCAGATATTGTGAGTAAAAATTTGAAGGGAACCGGCTATGGATTATATCATGCTGTACTTGGGATTACACTTCTTCCTGCCAGCTTAATTGCAGGTTTATTGTATGATCATGTTAATTCAAATGCACCTTTTTATTTTGGTTCTTTCATGGCTTTGATCGCTTCATTTTTAATGGTCATCTTTGTACTAGTTGATAGAAATAATAAAAGAAAAAATAATGTTGTTCAATATTGTGCATAGAATATTTATTTGCATTTGAACAGAAACTGTGCAGGAATATGGATAAGTTACACATTAAAATATCCAACCATGAAAAGCCGCCAGCTTCGGGATTTGCTTCGTAGACCGGGATATTCAATGGTGCGTTAGCGGGTTCGTAGTGTGAGCAAACGCCAGTGAATCCATGTTCAGTATCCTCACGGATCAGGGCAGTCAGCTTACAATGATGATTTTACTGACATCCTGAAGGAATTTTATATCTGTATGAGCATGAATGGAAAGGAATGCTGGATTGATAATGTTTTTATTGAACGATTTTGGTGCGAGCCCTCAAGTATGATGAAGCCTATCTGAAAGCGTATAAAACCGTTTAGAAAACCCGGAACAATCAATCAGTTCCTATATTTATTTCTACAATCCGAAACAAACACACTCTTTCCTTGACTGCCAGGCAGCAGATGAGGTAAATTTTAACAATTTTTTTGAAAGATACTTTGAATGATAACGTTGCTTAGAATAATAACACGTCAGAAAAGGATGGAAGTCTCCAGTTTTAGTAGATCACTTCAAAAAGTTAAATTTTTCGATACAAGTTATCGAAACATAATTTACACGTGTGATGATTTAAAAAAATCGTTTAAGGGTTTGGCGTTTTTTTTAGTCAAAAAGCAAAAATTGAATTTTCAGACCCCCTCTCCACTTGTAAAAGGGATATAATGTTACAACTAAAAAACAATTTCATTTTTGCTCCTGTAAAAACAGGATATAGTGATAATACGGGTGTTATCACCGAAAAACATCTTGTATTTTACAAAGCAAGAAGTCGGTTTATTGGAGCTGTAACCCCGGAACCGCTGTATCTTGACAAAGGGCTAAGAGAATTGCCTACCCAAATAGGTATTGATAATGATGACAAAATTGAAGGACTTAAAAAACTTACGGATGCCATACATCAATACGGGACAAAAGTGATTGCACATTTAAACCATCCGGGCAGAATGGCAAATCCTAAAATTTCCGGGAATTATTTTTTGTCTTCAACCGATGAAGCTTGCGAAAACGGGGGTGCAAAACCCAAACAAATGGATAGTGATGATATAAAGCACGTGATACATTTGTTTGCCGATGCGGCGAAAAGAGCAGAAACAGCAGGTTTTGACATTATTGAATTACAATTCGGACATGGCTATCTTGCCGCTCAATTTATTTCTCCAAAAGTTAACACGAGAACAGACGAATATGGGGGTAGTTTTAAAAATAGAATAAAATTTCCGTTAGAAATTCTTCAAGCTGTAAAATCTGTTACCCATCTGCCGGTTATCGTCAGAATAAGCGGTGATGAAATGATCCCTGACGGCATTAAGATGGATGAGATGATTCAATTTTCTAAAATCCTTAAAGAACAAGCAGTTGAAGCTATGCATGTCTCAGCCGGCACAGTTTGCAGTACTCCTCCATGGTTTTTTCAACATATGTTCGTCCCCAAGGGAAAAACATGGGAGTATGCCCGCAAAATTAAAGATATGGTAGATATTCCTGTAATTTTTGTGGGTCAAATTAATGAGTTTAAAGATGTCGATCTCATATTAAAAGAATACAAAGATGATTTTATTGCCATGGGCCGCCCATTGGTGGCAGACCCCGATTTTGTGGGTAAATATTTGGGGCAAGTAAAAGGAAATCTTCGTCCATGTTTAGCATGTAGTGAAGGTTGCCTTGGTGGGGTCAGAAGTGGAAATGGCCTCGGATGTTCAGTCAATCCTACCGTTGGTAAAGATTATGAAACAGTTGAAAAATCTCCAGTAAATAAGAAAGTCGCCATTGTAGGTGGCGGACTTGCCGGAATGCAAGCAGCCATTACACTTCATCAGCGCGGTCATTTTGTAACGCTTTACGAGAAAAACAAACTTGGAGGACAGTTTTTGCTGGCTCCTTTGCCTCCCCATAAAGGGTCCCTTATAAAAATTGTAGATTATCTGAAAAAAGAAATTCAAGATAGGAAGATTCCTGTCATTTATAAAGAAGCAAGCAAAGAAGATTTGTCTATTTTTGATGAAATAATGATAGCAACAGGGTCAAAACCGAGTATTCCTCCCGTTGAAGGACTAAAAAAATATTACTGGGCTGAAGTTCTTGAAAACCACAATTTACCGCAAAATAAACGAGTTGTAGTAATCGGTGGTGGACTGATCGGAACAGAAATTGCCGTTAAACTATTATCGAAAGGAAACAAAGTTTTTATCGTTGAAATGATGAGTGAAATAGCCAGAGGAATGGAAATGCTTGAGCAAAAACAAACCCTTAAAATTCTTCAACATGAAAATGTCAGTATTTTTTTGAATACAAAAATTCAAAAAGTGTGTGATCATAAAGTTCAGCTAGAAGGACCGGATTACAGGCAAACCATAGAAAATGTTGATGTGATCGTATTGGCTACGGGTATGAAGCCCTATAATCCGTATGAAAATATCAAATTAGATAAACCGGTTCATCTCATAGGTGACGCATTAAAAGTAGGAAAAGCGCAGGATGCCATTCATGGTGCTTATGAAACTGCAAAAACAATTTAACGAATAAATTTAAATTTTTAAAACAATGAAAATACTTATAGCAACTGATGGAAACTCGCTGAAAAGTAAAGTCTCAAAAAGATTTGGAGAAGCTCCTTATTATTTAATACATGACAGTGAATCACAGGTCACAGAAGTAAGAGAAAACCCAGGACATGACGATAATCACTCTGCCCTTATTGACCTGGTAAACGAAGGTGTGTTGTACTATATCGTGGGGAATACAGGCCCCAATGCCTTTGATGTATTAACTCACAAAGGAGCCAAACTTTATCTGGCAAGAGGATTGGAGGCAGAACAAGCCTTAAATTCCTTTTTGAATAATAGCTTGGAACCTTTAACTAAGGCAACACTAAAAAAGCCTATTCGTAAACACTAACAAAAATTTAATACGTAAAAACTTATGAAAATGTCTGAATCAGGAAGAAGCGGTGGATTAGGCGGTGGCCGTGGCTTGGGAAACGGAAGAGGCCGGGGGAGAAATAAGGGGGGCGGTTACAGCGTTGGTGGCTATTGTATCTGTGCTAAATGTGGTGAGAAAGTACCCCATCAACGAGGAGTTAAATGCACTTCTGTGAAGTGTCCCAAATGCGGACACACGATGATTCGTGAAGAATTACTGAATGAAAAAAAGAAAAAGGAATAAATGAAACTCAACCACATTGCATTAAATGTTAGTAGCATTAACGATGTCATTGATTTCTATCAAAATATTCTAGGTTTTAATAAGGAATATCAGTTCGAATTACCGGCAGATTTAAGTTTTACTCTTTTCGGAATTAATAAAAATTTAACTTCTTATTTTTGTAAAAAAGAGCAGGTGGCTTTTGAAATATTCATTTTGCCTGGAAGCAAAAACAATGGAATCGCACATATTTGTCTTGAAATGCCCGATAGAAATAAACTGATAACCCAATGCTTAAATAAAGGCTATAAAGTCAAAAACATTCAACGGGATAATAAACCAAATCTTCTGTTTGTCTGGGATAATTCCGGGAACTGTTTTGAAATTAAAGAAGAAAATTTCAATGATTAACGTGTTTTATAGGAATTATTTTATAACATGATAATAAATAAGCAATGATGGCAAAAACAAAGAAAATAGAGACAACAATTTGTAACCGCTACCGGAATAGTACCGGTCGAAAATGTTTTTGGGACATGAAAAATCCTAAAGGAGCATTTGACACGTATGATGATAACACACTAGAGATTGTTGCATATATTCCGAATGAAGTTTGTCCGGCCGGAAACATTGAATATTCCCCGCCGGCAATGCAGAAAAATGGAGTGGACGCCATTCATCTGGTAACAGATATGATGGCAGGTGATCCTCCTTCCCCTTCCACTGCTTATTTTAAACAGTTAATTAAAAAAAATATAATATTCCTGTAGTGATTGATGTGAATCCAATTTCTCAAAAATATGGATCAATCCATAAAAAATTGGAAACATGGGAATCCAATGTATTGCAGAAACTTATTGCTCCAACCTTTTGTGATGAAAAAGCACGGCTACTATATGACTCACCACAAACATAATCAATGTAAATGGTTTCCGGTTTGCCCCATGAAATTTTACTTTGAAAAGGGTAAAATTGAAAAATCATGGATACAACAATATTGCCGGGGAGATTGGGAAGCATGCGTTCGCTATCAAAAAGAAGAAGCAGGTATTTATCATCCGGACAACATGATGCCCGATGGGCATATCAATACAAATCTAAAGTAAAAAAATATACATGCATCTTTTGGCCCGGGTGTTTTTGCAAAGGATTGAAATGCCGCTAGGAATTGATTTGATCCCTGAAAAAGTTTGTTCTTTAACTGGCGTTGACTAAAATCACAAAATTAACTACCAAAATACACGAATATGTAAAATATGATCAAGTAATGGCTGAACTTAAACAGCAAAACATGTTAACGAAATCAACAATATTCAGACTTTTTAAAATCAGAAGGGAAAAAACTCTATAGAGAATTTTCAAAGAAGCGGATTCAAAAACTTAAGTCATACATTAAAAAATAGAATAAATGGAATTAACAAAAAAAATATCAAACCATAATTTTAAAGCCTTTTTATGGCATGCTACCTTTTTGGCCTTTGCTAAAAATTTCATGGATGTTGATACTATTATCCCTTCTATGGTTGCAGCTGCAGGAGGGGGTGCTGTCCACATTGGAATTTTAACAGCAATAATGATGGGCGGTTCTAAATTTACGCAAATTTTCTATGCTCCCTATATAAGTAGCAAATCTTACAAAAAAAAATATTTGTTAATCGGAATTACTACCCGTGTATTCGCTCTATATGGGCTTGGCTTGTTATTGTATCTGTTACAGGGGAAACAACAGACTTATGCTCTTGGTTTGATATTCTTTTTTATTGCTACTTTTTCACTTGCAGGAGCCTTTGCAAATATCAGTTATGTTGATATTTTAGGAAAATCAATTACTCAAAATAAAAGGAAAACATTTTTTTCAACCAATCAAATTATATCAGGGCTAATTGTACTTGGTTCAGCATTTTTAGTTAAACATTTATTAGCATGGAAAGAATATCCAGAAAATTATGCTTTCATGTTTTTTATAGGTGCTACATTGCTATTTATTGCAACTATTGGGTTTTGGAATATAAAAGAAGTTATATCATCAAGTTTGAAAATCGGAGGGTTAAAAGCCTTTTTTAAGGTTATGGAAACAGAATTTAAACAAAATAAAAAACTGGGTTATTTTCTGGGTTTCATTAATACACAGGGAATTGCTACTTCATTTTTACCCTTTATCGTGCTCTATGCCAAAGAAACATTTCATACTGACTCTGCCGATGTAGGGACCTACCTCATTTACAAAGTAACAGGAATTGTTTTGATGAGCATTTTTGTTTTGTTAGGAGCAAAAAAAATAAAATACAACCTGCTACTTTACAGTAATGTGATGCTTTCTCTTGGTATGGTTATCTTCACGTATGTTATCACTGATGCTCATTCAATTAAATATATATTTGTTTTGGGTGGAATTGTATTTTCGCTATTTAATATTTCCATGAATGGCTTATTACTAGAAATTTCAAGAAATGAAAATCGGGCTCTGTACACCGGCTTTACGGGTGCAGGAAATATTTTACCTGCTATTTTCCCGCTGATTGGAGGTGTATTAATAAGTCAATTCGGTTACCCAATATTTTTCGGTTTTTTTATGGTAATTATTCTGTTGTCTGCGTTTTTTATTTTTAAAATAAACTGTGAAAAATAAAATATGAACAAAAAAATTTATCCCGATTCAGGTGTTGAACTTAACAAATTTATCGCTGCAAACTACGATAAGGTAATGAATTTTATGTCTTTAGGCTTGTACCGTGGTTTTATCAAAAAAGCCATAAAAAATATGGATATACAAGCCGGAAATTCCATATTGGATTTGGGATGTGGCACAGGCAGAAACGCTCGATTGATGGCAAAATATATTGGTAATGATGGACATATTATCGGGCTTGATATCTCGAAATTTATGGAGAAACAGTTTCTGCGAAAATTTCAAAACAATCCAAACATACAGTTTAAAAATCAACGCATCGACCAATTGTTTGATTTAAAAAAACAATTTGATATTGTCTTTATCAGTTTTGTCATTCACGGGTTCCCTCATGAAATAAGAAATAAGATAGTTCAAAATGCTTACAATCACTTAAAACCCAACGGGAAATTTTTTATTCTTGATTTTGCTGAATTTGATATGGCAAAAATGCCGGTACTTCATCGGTTTATATTTAAAAAAATAGAATGTAAATATGCTTTCGATTACATCGAACGAGATTGGAAAGCAATTTTAAAAGCATCCGGATTCCATAATTTTCATGAGCATTTCTATTTAAAAAAATATGTTCGTTTACTAAAAGCCGTAAAAACAGGGGAATAAATTTACTAACCAACTAAATATAACATGGTACAAGTAATCATTCATCCAATATATGAGAAACCATTACCCCCAAAAAACAGACTAAGCAAGGAGTTTATAGCATATAAAATAATTCGTACAAAGAAATGATATGAGAAATTGCTTACGAAAAAAGGAGTGGCCATGAAAACTGTTTATACCCTTTTGCTCGCTCTTTTCCTGTTTTCATTTATGTATGGACAGGAAAAGGTATCCCCGGATCAATATGCCCTATCTTTTGGCATTGGGGACAATTTTACACTGAAAAAGTTTAATGCGAGTATTGCAGTCAAGAAAATACGCGACGAAAAACATGAAATCAGGCTGTTCATATCTCCCGAGTTGTCCGCCAGTCGTGTCGAACAAGAGGACGAGGGTGAGCTGATAAGCGAACATAAAACACAGAATTCTTCTCTGAACATCGGGACCGATTATCTGTGGATCCTTCTCAGAAACAGTTCGGTCAATCTGTTCACGGGAGCCGGATTGTTTGCCGGTTATGGCTACAATAAGTTAAATATTGTATCATATTTGGGGGGCGATGAGACAAAATCATACCAATTAACACTTGAAACCGGTCCAAGAGCGATTCTTGGAGTGGAATGAAAAGTGAATCCTCACATCGGTATCCATTGCGAATATCTTGTGACCGGCACATACAGATGGCGAAAAATTGAGTACACAACATTAGATAAAATCGATAAAGAGCAAGTTGCCAATCTATCATCCAATGTGATTTTCGGTCTCAGTGTATATTTAAAAAGGGATGGCAGAAATCCGTAACGTAACTTAGAAACAGACAGGGATATGTCACGTATCGCTCCATAATTTTTAAAAAAGGGCAGATTTTTCTGCCCTTTTTATTTTTCCGCCACCACCCGCATCTCAAAATCATCGGGTGTTAAGGAATTGTTCCGGCTAAAGGTACCCAGTTTCGCCCCAAAGATATCGATGGTTTTAAACCCCAGGGATTTTAAAAGCCAGGTGATTTCACTGGGAATGTAATGACGTTCGTTGCAAACCAGTTCTTTTTTGTTTCTGTCATCATCCTCGAAAACTGTGATGTTGTGATCCCGGAATGTCATGAGATCAGAGGTGCTTTTCTCATAGGAGGCACCGCCCTCTTGGGCTGCTTCGCCGTAAAATTTTGCAGGGAATGAAAGATGGGGGAAGAGTCCGTTCAGGGTGGTGAAATTAAATTTTTCGCTTGGTTTCAGAGCCTTTGCAGCACTTTGGAGGATTTGGAAATTCATCTCATCCGTCTCCATGAAAGGGAATCCCCCTTCACACAGTATGATGGCCATATCAAATGCTTCCGAAAAGGGGAGATTGCCAGGCATCAGCCTGGCGGAAATCAATTTCCAGTCCTGCTTCTTGTGCTTTTTCCCGGGCCCTTTCCAGCTGGGATTCGGATAAATCAATTCCCATGGCCTGATAACCCCGCTTTGTCAGTTCAAGGGTATGACGCCCCGTGCCGCATCCTATATCCAGAATACGAAAAGATCTGTCATGTCCTGCTTCATCCTCAATAAAATCACATTCACCCTGTGTATCCTGGGTGAATGATTCTTCATCATATTTTTTGGCATAATGGGTAAAGAGTTTTTCATACCACAGTTTTATCTCTATTTATTCTTCCTGTATGTAATCTATAATTCAACGAAAGTAATCCCCGGGTTTTTCCGGTCCGTTTTACGGGATTGTTTAAGTTGGGGATACTGCTTCAGAAGTGCTTGTCCAGACCTTTCCGATACGGAATATTGTTCACCGGTGATGACATTTTTAATTCTCTTTTTTTCTTTTTCCCTTTTTAAGAACCGTTGACAGGCTCTTCGGATATCTCCGCCCACACCGGACGATCCGTAGCCGTGAATAATGCGGATCAGTAACACTCCGGCACTTTTTGCATAATTCAATTCCCGTTCCAGGCGAATCATGGCCTCTTCCACGGTGGGCATACCCTTTTCCAAATTGATGGTCCGGATCGTTTCTGGCCGACGTGACCCTTTGCCGGTGGATTGAAGCTGCTGACAATAAGGACACTGCCGGCAGTTATCGGGAATAGGATTGCCACATATCTCACAGGATTTCATGCTGGAATTTAGGATGGAATGGGGAAGAATGGAAGAGTGGAAGAATGACCCCGAACTTCAGTCCGGAATAAACGATGTCCCAAAAAATGTTTTTCCTGGTAAGATGTTTTATTAAATTTCCAATCCTTCATAATCAATAAGGTCATATACGAGAGGGTGAAACATGTGGAATCTTAAAACAGAAAATGGAAGTACCGGCAGACTGCTTCAGCTGGTTTTTGGTTATTTTTTCTTTTATGTCATTACCGGTTTGAGTGTCAAGTATTTTCAAAACGTCGCCGGAATGCACAGCATGGAATACCTGGTATACAGTACTGCCGGCTCTACACTTTTGGCTACAGCGATTGTCTTAGTGCTCCGGTGGTATAAGATTCAGTCCATTCGCTTAATAACGTGGGGACATTTTACTTTTCCTTCCGAACTGCTTTATATCATTCCCTCGGGCGTGATGACTGCAGTGGTGGTTCCCACAACGACTCTGATGTACAGTTTCAAGGGGATTTCCGTTATGGTAGCAATGACCATCATGCGGGGTTCAATCATTATTATCGGGCGGATTGTGGATGCCATCCAGATTAAACAAGGCATTCTGAATAAAAGAGTCTATATGGAAGAAAATATGGGTGTGGTGTTTGCCGTGATTGCTGTGGGACTCAAGATACTGACCGGCGGCCGCGATGGAGGTGCCAATCCCTTCACCAGTGTTCCGGTTATGGTGATCTTTTTCAGCTATATAACCGCCTATGCCATCCGTATTTATATCATGAATTATTACAAAAATACCCGTCCCAAAGACAGCCAGGTGGATAATAACAAGGCCTTTTTTGCCATAGAACAAATCACTTCTACTCTTACCATCTGGATTGTGGCCCTGGTGATTCTGGTTTTGGCCATTCATAACAACTGGAGTGGTGAACGGATTACACCCTTTGTAAAATCCTTCACGAATCCCGTTCCCGGTTTCGGCTGGGCTGTGTTCTGGGGTTGTGCTTTTGGGATTGTGGCGTTTTTCTCCGTTTTTCTTTTCATGTTCAAAGGGAGAACCGCCACATTTGCCGGACTGGTAAACCGGCTTACGTCACTCATCGCCGGAACAACTTCCACATTGCTCTTTGCCCTGATCTGGGGCGGCAGTTGGCCGGCTGTAGTGGATTGGATCAGTCTCTTCTTTATTTTTGTGGCCGTCTGGTTTATGACAAAAGCCGAGCGGAAACGGATAGCCGAACTGAAAATGAAACATGAAATCTGAGGTATATCATGAGTCAAAATCATTTTGATGTCATTATTTTGATGGGCCGCCCCGCAGCCGGTAAATCCGAAGTGATCGATTATCTGAAAAAAACACCGGCTGAAGAACGGCTGGAACGCTTTCATATCAATCAGTTTGAAGAAATCGACGACTTTCCTATGCTGTGGACCTGGTTTGAAGAAGATGCCATCCTGGAAAAAGTGATGCATAAACCCCGGATGCATTCGGATAAAGAAGGATATTTCCTCTACCAGTATCTATGGGATCTCTTGATTGAACGGATTTCCCTGGAGTATGACAAGCGTCTGAGAGATGAGCACTATCATGATAAGATGACCACTATCATTGAATTCAGCCGGGGGTCAGAGCACGGCGGTTACCAATCGGCCTTTCAACACCTGTCAGAAAAAATCCTGAAAAAGGCAGCTATTCTCTACATCGATGTTCCCTTTGAAGAATCCCTCCGGAAAAACCGGAAACGCTTTAATCCCAATCGCCCCGATTCCATCCTTGAACACGGGTTGCCCGATGAAAAACTGAAAAAATTATACTACGAAGTGGATTGGGAATCGTTTAAGGGGAATGATCCGAAATATATTCATGTCCGTGGAATTCCCGTTCCTTATGTGGTTTTTCATAATATGCCTTCTCAAACCGATGATCCCGAACTTCTGGGGCCTGCTCTGGATAAGCTGTTCAGTCGCTTGTGGGAGATCCGGAGTTCCTGATCAGACTTAATAACAGTTCATATCCCATGACGGCCGGATCTGTTCCGGCCGTTTGTTTTCTTTCTCTTTTGATTCACAGTGAAAGTCTCGTTAAATTTTCTTCGTAAGATCCAGAATTTATTATTCTTGATTCGTGTCTGAGCTCTGATGTCTTAAGGTAAGGAGTAAACACCATGGATTCTTCAAAACGGCTGGTATCACTGGATGCCTTTCGCGGGCTGGTCATTGCTTTTATGATTACGGTGAACACTCCGGGAACCTGGCGACATATTTATGCCCCCCTGCGACATGCGTCCTGGCATGGGTGTACACCTACAGACCTGGTTTTCCCCTTTTTTCTCTTTATTGTGGGTGTTGCCATGTGGTTCTCTTTTCAGAAATATGACCACGCCGCAACCCCGGAAGCCATTCAAAAAGTCCTGAAACGAACAGCTCTCATTTTCATCATTGGACTGCTTTTAAATGCCTATCCTTTTATCCGTTTTGATCCGGAACTGACCTTCAGACAGGAATTGGTGGAATACTATGGAAATTTGCGCATCATGGGCGTGCTTCAACGCATTGCTTTGGCATACGGTATGGCTTCTCTCATTGTCCTGAAGTGTAAACGGAAAACCTGGCTCTGGACTGGTGCCGGGATTTTGGTGGTGTACTGGCTTCTGATGGTATGGCTTGGGGGATCCGATCCCTTTTCTTTGACGGATAATTTTGCCCGGAAAGTGGATTTGTTTTTCTTCGGGGAAAACCATGTGTATCAAGGCTTTGGAATCCCCTTTGATCCAGAAGGATTGTTCAGCACCTTGCCGGCTGTTGTGACCGTCCTGATAGGATATGAAACAGGACGAATGATTACCCAGGCAAAGTCCCGGCCGGAACTGGTCAATGACCTCTACCTGTATGGTGTGGCAGCTCTATTTGCCGGTTATGTGTGGGGACAGTTTTTTCCCATCAACAAACCCATCTGGACCAGCTCGTATGTTCTGTATACCGGCGGACTGGCCATGATGGTGCTGGCGCTTTTTATCCTCTTTATTGACGTAAAAGGGTACCAGAAATGGACTTATCCCCTCCGGGTTTTCGGGATGAATCCTTTGTTCCTGTTTATCCTGTCCGTTTTTTGGGTGAAAACCCTTTCCCGGATTGTCCGTTGGACGACGGAAGACGGCACCGTGATGACCGGTCTCCAGTGGATTTATCAGTCTATCTGTGTTCCCCTGTTGGGTGATAATCCCAATGGATCTCTGCTGTTTGCCCTCATGCATATTTTTATCTACTGGCTTATCCTGCGGGAACTGTATAAACGAAAGATTTACATTAAAATTTAAAGGAGGAAATCATGAGAAAAATACTTGTAATCACACTGTTGATTGTGTTTGCTGCCGGATGTGTGTCAGCGGAAAAACCAGTGGTCAAAACGGGTGTTGAGGTGCTGAAAGATCGTGGATTTGATGTGTTGAAAGGGAAAAGGGTTGGACTGTTGACCAATCCGACAGGTATTGACAGAAACCTGAAATCCACCATTGATATTCTTTGGGATGCGCCTGAAGTGAATCTTGTGGCATTATATGGCCCTGAACACGGGGTGCGCGGGGATTTTGATGCCGGAGATTACGTTGAAAATTATATCGATGAACAAACGGGACTCCCCGTGTATTCCCTGTATGGGAAAACCCGGATTCCCACACCGGAGATGCTGGAAAATGTGGATGTCATCGTCTACGATATTCAGGATATCGGCTGCCGGTCCTATACATATATCAGCAGCATGGGCAATATCATGACGGCCGCTGCTGAAAATGATATTGAAATTGTGGTGCTGGACCGTCCCAATCCCCTGACAGGAAATAAAATTGAAGGAAATGTAGCGGAAGAAGGATTTTTCTCTTTTGTCAGTGCTTATCCCATTCCCTATGTATATGGACTTACACCCGGTGAAGTCGCCATGATGATTAACGAGGAAGGCTGGCTGGATACGGATAAAAAATGCAATTTAACAGTTATCCCCATGGAGGGATGGAAACGAAACATGGCTTTCGAAGATACAGGTCTTCCCTGGGTGCCCACATCCCCCCATATCCCCCATGCCTATTCAGCGGCCTATTATGTGGCAACCGGAATCCTGGGTGAGCTGAAAGCTGTGGATGAAGGTGTGGGATACACCATCCCATTCCAACTGTTTGGTGCTGAATGGATCGATGACCCTTTTGAACTGGCAAAACGTATGAATGCCCTGGGAATCGAGGGTATGGGTTTCCGCCCCATCGTGTATAAACCGTTTTATCGGGATTTTCAGGGGAAAACAATGAAAGGGGTTCAATTGCATATTATGGATTTTGAGAAAACAGAACTCATGTATGTTCAGTTCCGTTTCCTGGAGGTCCTCCACGAGATGTATCCCGATTTGGATGTTTTCAGCATCAATCCCCATCGCCTGGCCATGTTTGACAAGGTATGCGGGACAGATGAAATCCGTAAGAAATTCAGTGAACGCTACCGCTTTGAAGATATCAAACCGATTCTGGAAAAAGATGTAGAATCTTTCCGGAACCTGTCGAAAAAATATTATCTGTACCGGTAGCCATAAAGGGCTCGTGAGCCGCTTGTGGTTTTCAATGGTTCATCGGAAAAAATCTTGCATACTGCCTGAAAGAGCGCCGGGGATCATGGCATGAATTTTTCCGGATTGAAAGATGCAGGATCCTTTGAATATTGGAAAAAACACTTTACGGATCTTCCGGCGGGTTGGTTCCCCGGGCGGGTGATCACAACCTATAAAAAGCGATATCTCATAAAAATATCCGATGGACTCGTGGAAGGGGACCTGTCGGGGCGCCTGAAACATAAAGCAGGATCTTCTGTAGATTTACCCGTAGTGGGAGACTGGGTGGCGATCTCAGGAGACAGGCAACAGGTGTTGATCCGCCGGGTCTTTCCCAGGAAATCCGTGTTGACCCGGAAAACAGCCGGACGCACCTTTGAAAAACAGGTCCTTGCGGCAAATGTGGATGTGGCTTTGATTGTTCAGGCGCTGGACCGGGACTATAATCTGAATCGTTTGGAACGGTATATGACCGTGGTTTACAGCGGAAATATTACACCGGCTGTTGTATTGAACAAGGCGGATATCCCGGAGGAACATGAGGTAAAATGCCGCTTTGAAGAAGTGAGAAAGCGATTCCCGGAAACAACGCTATTCCTCGTCTCAGCCCTTTATGGAAAGGGGATTGAAGAGATTCGTCACTATTTGGAACCCGGGCTCACCTTTTGCCTGGTGGGATCTTCGGGAGTGGGAAAATCAACCCTCATCAATGCCATTGCCGGCGAAATTCTGGCAGAAACCGGTGATGTAAGCACGTCTACCACAAAGGGTGTACATATAACCTCTCGGCGACAGCTTCACATGTTATCAAACGGGACCATCTTAATTGATATGCCCGGACTCCGGGAAATCGGAATTGCCGATGCAGATGAAGGACTAAATAAAACGTTTCCCCGAATTTTTAAACTGGCCGCAAATTGCCGTTTTGACGATTGTACCCATACCCAGGAACCGGATTGCGCCGTTAAAAGAGCCGTGAATGAAGGGACTCTTGATGACCGGCAATACAAAAATTATATGAATCTACGGCAGGAATATAAACACTATACACAACAGGTAATGGAAAATGCCTGGAAAACATCCATGAAATAAGAGCTGAAGGGAAAAGTGATGAAAAAATACGGGGGGCCAATTCTGATATTTCTCTTTCTTCTACTGATGATTGTCATGAATCTGATGGCCTGGAGCTCAAGCCTTGATTCGATGAGTTCCCCCTTTATTCGTTTGATGATGATCCTGGTGCTCCTGATTCTACTCATTGTTGTGACAGTTGTCTTTATCCAGAGAATCTGTGAAATTAAAAAAGAGGCGAATGATGATATTAGTCAATAAACTAACGAAGAAAAAAATAGCACATTTGGGCCTTGTAAAAGGATCCTGTATCCGGGCGAAACATTTGGGACATGATATTGCCAACGGAATAAAAGCCCTTTTCGGAGGGGAACCGACCCGTTATTCTGAGATGATTCATGAAGCCCGGGCTGTGGCCACAAAACGGATGGTGGAGAATGCCAATGAACTGGGGGCGGATGCCGTCGTGAATATTTGCTATTCTTCCACTGCTGTCAAAGCCGGATCGGCGGAAGTGATGGTGTATGGGATGGCTATTAAATTTTTAAAGTGACCATGAAAATTGCCCTTGTGCAAATACCCATTGGGGATGACATCCGGGGAAATCTCAACCGGGCGGAAGATCTGTGTTCAAATGCGGCAGAAGACGGTGCGCAGGTAGTCGTGTTGCCTGAACTTTTTTCTACAGGATTTCCGCCGGACAGGGCGGTTGCTGCTGCGCCGGTATGGGGACCTGAAACACGAAAATGCCTGGCTGAACTGGCAGTAAAGCACAGTGTCTCTGTCGTGGCAGGATGTGGAGATGAAACAGATGACGGGAAAATGTACAACACAGGCCGGGTTTATACACCCGATGGTAAATGTGTATCCGAATACCGTAAAATTCACCTCTTTACCTTCGGACATGAAGAGAAATATGTCATCCCGGGATCCAAACCGGTCCTTTTTCACCTTCAGGGATATCCTGCTTCTCTGTTCATCTGCTATGATCTCCGCTTTCCCCTGGAATTCAGGCAGGTGGCACCACATGTGACTCTGATAATCGTTCTTGCCAATTGGCCGGAAGAACGGAGAGAGCACTGGATGTGTCTTTTAAAAGCAAGGGCGATTGAAAATCAGTGCTGGATCATTGGTGTAAACCGGATAGGGAAAGACAGTTCAGGCCTTCGGTACAGCGGCGATTCTATGGTTGTGGACCCCTTGGGCAACGTGATCGAACACATGAATGACCAAGAAGGGATGAAACTTGTGGACATTGACCCGGAAAAAAGTTTTACCGTCCGCACATTGTATCCTTTTCTGTCAGATTGATAATAGTTAATTGACTGAAATTTTTTTAATGCCGATATATCACATCCATAAGATTTGGGTATTTAAAACTGGAATATTTATGCACTTATTTCGTACCTTAAATGATGATAAACGTCCACATCTAAAGGTCCAATGCAACATTCCCCAAAAATATTCCGACGATATGGCACCCCCTTTTTTCTTAGTCTCATGGTTGTGGTCTGGATGTTTTTATTCCCTGGAAACCGCTTATTATTGGCTCAAAATAACCAAATAGACAGCCTTCATCAGGTATTGGAACACACTGAGGATGATTCCAGCCGGGCGGAAATGCTACTTGAAATTGGATCGGCCTATGACCAGATAGATCCTCACAAATTCATTGAATATGCAGAAGAAGCCATGGATTATTTCTAAATTGCTGTATTGGGAAATGACTCCATCTGCAACAAGGAGAAAATCACAAAATTCGTGGAACTTCAGATTCGTTACAATATGGAAAAAAGAACCAGCAGAATGAAGAGCGTTGTCGAGCTATATAGCTTTTACCGCTGTTTTTTATAAGAAAAAGGGACTGAAATGAGATATTTCGCCCACAATATATGGGGGGGCTGTACAGGAAATGGGACCATATATATTCGAATATGGGTGTTTTTTTCCCTTTTGGCTTTGCCGGTTTTCCTTTCCGGTGATATCTCCGAGGCAGATAGCCTGAGACAGTTGATCCGCATAACCCATAACGACTCACTCCTGGGTGAATACTATATCCGTCTGGGGGTTTTAACAGATGAAACAAATCCTCAATTATCCATTGAACTCACACAGAAAGCACTGGATCACTTTACAAAAGCGGATTTCCCCTTGGGGCGGGCCCGGGCGCTGAACAGTATGGGATACAATCACTGGCTCATGGGTCAATATACAACCGCCATTTCTTACTATACGGAAGCTCTGACGATTTATAAAACCTTGAATAAACAATCGGGAATTGCCCGTGTGACCAATAATCTGGGGGCCATCTACTGGGGGCTGAACGATTACAATAAAGCCCTGGAATATTATCAGCAATCCCTGGCAATCCGTAAAATGATGGATGATCGGCGGGGTGAATCCATCGTGTTAAATAATATCGGGATGGTTTATCAGGAGTGGCAGCTATTTGATCAGGCCATCCAATACCACCATCAGGCGGTGAAAATCGCTGAAAACCTGGATGACCGGGAAGCCATGGCCTATTCCTATTACAATATGGGTCGCTGTTTTGAAGCACAGAAAAGAACAGATCAGGCACTGGAATATTTTCGGACTGCCTATGATGAGTACCGGAAAGGGGGGAAAATAGGAGGGGCGACATCTTCGGTTTTACGTGGGATGGGTGACCTCTATTTTCATCAAGGACACTTTGAAGATGCACTCTATTATTATCGGAGAGCCTTATCCGATGCTCTTCTGGAAAGCAATATTTACCGGGGGACCCATGCCCGGCTCTCCATGGCTAAAACTTTTTTTGCCATAGATGAAACGGATTCAGCCCGTATCTATGCCGGGGAGGTATTGGAGACCGCAAAAGCCTATAAGTACGATCAGTTTCTGAGGGATATTTATTATCTCATGGCGGATATGGAGGTTCAAAAAGGGAATCATGAAAAAGCTTTAAACTACTTTAAAATGGCTTCAGCCATCGATGATTCCATCTTTAATGAAGAAAAGAGTTCCCGTTTTACCGAATTGCAGATTCAATACAACCTGGAAAAAAAGGAGCGTGAAAACGAACTATTACGCAAGGACAATGAAATTCAGATGCTTCGGATACGACGGGAACGGGTGATACGGTACTCCTTTATGACTGGTACACTTCTGGTACTGATTGCTCTGGGCGTTTTATACCGGCAGAGAAGTGACCTGAGGCGACTGAACCAGAACATGGCACAGGAAATTCAGGAGCGGAAGGCGGCAGAAGCCCGCATTGCCTCACTCCTTGAAGAAAAAGAAATCCTCCTGAAGGAGGTCCATCACCGGATAAAAAACAATTTAAATACGGTTCGCAGTTTATTAACCCTACAGGCCCGTTCATTGACGGATCCCGGAGCCAGGCAGGCGTTGAAAGACGCCAGCAACCGGGTGCAAAGCATGAGTCTGCTCTATGAACGACTGTATAAATCAGAAAATGTTCATGCCCATTCGACACGGGAGTATTTTTCATCCCTGGTTTATGATATGATCCATGTCTTTCCGAATAGCAAACAGGTAACGGTGAAAACGGAAATCGAAGATTTTATGCTTAGCGTAAAAATTCTTTCCGATTTGGGGATTATCGTGACAGAACTGATCACCAATGCGATGAAATATGCTTTTTCTGAAGATCGATGCGGGGTTATCCGGTTTCAATTGTTTCAAAGGGATACACAATTTGTCTTGAAACTGTGTAACAATGGTGTTCCGCTTCCAGATAACTTTTCTCCGGAAAATACCGGGGGGTTCGGCCTTCAGCTTGTGTCCATGCTCGTTCAGCAGCTAAAAGGAGCTTTGAAGGTTTACACCCATGAAGAAACCTGCTTTGTCATAGAATTCCCAAAACCTGAAACGGAAGGATAGATTTTATATTTAAAGTTTCAGACTTCAAATTAAATATCCTGAAAACAACCAGCGATTCATTTCATTAAAAATCAAATCAAAATTCAGAATTCAGAAGTCAGAACTCAGAATTATTCTTTATATTTCGCCAGAAACCAAAGGAGCGTGTGAATGCAACAAAAAGTCTCATTGACAGGTATTAAACCCACGGGTATTCCTCATATAGGTAATTATTTTGGCGCTATCAGGCCGGCATTGGAACTGGCGAAGGCATACGAAGCCCGTTATTTTATCGCAGATTATCACGCCTTGAATTCCATAAAAGATCCAGCTCATCTAAAAGAGATGGTCTATGAAGTGGCTGCAGCCTGGCTTGCTGCCGGGCTCAATCCGGAAAAGGTCCTTTTTTACCGCCAGTCTGATGTGCCGGAAACATTTGATTTAACTACCATACTTATGGCTTTTACCCCCAAGGGACTCATGAACCGGGCACACGCGTACAAAGCATCTGTCCAGGAAAATACGGCAGCCGGGAAAGATCCTGATGACGGCATTAATATGGGATTATATACCTATCCGATCCTCATGGCGGCGGATATTTTGCTTTTTGACACCAATGTAGTTCCCGTTGGGAAAGATCAGAAACAGCATGTAGAAATGGCGGCGGATATTGCCCAAATTGTGAATCATACCTATGGGAAAGAGCTTCTGGTGGTTCCCGAAGCCATGATCAGTGAATCCACACAGACCGTTGTGGGTTTGGACGGCCGGAAAATGAGCAAGAGTTACAACAATACCATATCCCTCTTTTTACCTCAAAAAAAACTCCGAAAAACAGTGATGAAAATAGTCACCAATTCCCAGGGGATTGAGGAACCGAAAGATCCCGATTCATGCAGTGTTTTTGCCTTGTACAAGCTCTTTGCCACTCCGGAACAGCAAGAAAAACTGGCAGCGCGTTACCGAGCCGGTGGGATGGGCTGGGGTGAAGCAAAGCAGGAACTTTTTGAAGTGATGGATGCCTTTTTGAAACCCATGCGGGAAAAGTATTTCTCCATTATGGAAAACAAAGATGAGATAGACCGGATCCTGAAAGAGGGATCGGAAAAAGCCCGGCAGGTTGCCTCCCGCACTGTAGCCCGGGTACGGAAAGCCATCGGCGTAAACACTTTTTATTTGTGAGTCCTGAATGTCCCTGGAAAATTACAATATCGAGCTGGATGTTTTCGAAGGTCCCATGGATCTTTTGCTCTATTTTATCAAGCGGGATGAAATCAATATTTATGATATTCCCATTGCCAGGATCACCCGGGAATACCTGGAATATCTGGACTTAATGCAGACACTGAATTTGCGGGTAGCCGGCGAATTTATTGCCATGGCCAGCACCCTGATGCAAATCAAGGCACGGATGCTTTTACCCCGTTTTTCCAACCCGGAAGATGAAGATGTGGAAGATCCCCGTTCTGAACTTGTCCGGAAACTCGTTGAATATCAGCAATTTAAAGAATTGGGTGAAGAATTACGCCAGCTTGAGGGAAAATCTATCGGCCATTTTCCGCGAAGGCCGAACCTGAGCCAAATTGATACATCTGTCGATGCAGAGGAAGTGCTGCAAAAAGTGACGCTTTTCGATATCCTGGCTGCCTTTAAAAAAGTGTTGGACCGTTTGCCGGAAGGACCTGTGGAACACCAGGTCAACAAACTGGAAGTGAGTATCAAAGAGCAGACAGCATACATTTACAGTCATTTTATTAAAAAATCCAAAATCCGTTTTTCCGAATTGGCCGGAGGAATTCAGAAACGGATTGTATTAATCGTGACTTTTCTGGCTATCCTGGAAATGATTCGTACCCAACAGATCCGGGTGTATCAGGAAGGTATTTTTGACGATTTTATCCTTGAAAAAGTGGAGTCTTGACAAGTATGGATATGACAGAATTAAATGCCCGTATTGTGGAAGCACTGCTGATTGCCTCTGAAACACCGGTGACCCAGTCCAGACTGAATGAATGCCTGGATGAAGGTCATCAGATTGCTTTGGATGAGACTGTGGACTATCTGAATGCTCTTTATGAAGAACACGGACACAGTTTTCTGATCAAAGGTGTTGCCGGGGGATATCAGTTGGTGACGAAAAAAGATTATGAAGGATATATTCGCCGCTTTCTGAACCGCTCCGGCAGGATTCGTCTGTCCTATGCTGCATTGGAAACCCTGGCCATCATTGCCTATAAACAGCCTGTAAGCCGTCCGGATATTGATGCCATCCGGGGAGTCAATTCAGAAGGCGTGATCAGCACCTTGCTGGAAAGGGATCTGATCGCGGTTCAAGGCCGGAGCGATGCACCGGGACGACCCTTATTGTATGGGGTGACTCAGGAATTTCTCCGGTATTTCGGACTCAATTCCACATCTGATTTGCCCCGGTTGAAAGAATTGAAGGAGATTCTCCAGGCTCATTCAGAAGATTATGCCTACCAGGAGGATATCCCTGATGAAATGATCAATGTCACAGAAGAAAAAGATAGCGATGAGGGTGTAAAATCTGATTCAGACACATAATAAAGGATGAACCATGAGACTGAATAAGTTTTTAGCCCACAGCGGTGCCGGATCCCGGCGGATGTGTGATGACCTGGTTTTTCAGGGACGGGTGACTGTGAACAAATTGGTCATTAAAGAACCGGGGACTGATATTGATCCAGAACATGATTGTGTAACGGTGGATGGTGAACGGGTGGAGTTGAAAAAGATGTATACATACATCAAACTCCATAAACCGGCCGGATATATCACCAGCCGGAAAGATCCCCACTACAGCCGTACCGTGATGGACCTGGTACCTCGGATCCTGGATGTCCGGCCGGTAGGGCGCCTGGATGTGGATACGACCGGTGTGCTTCTTATGACGGATGACGGAGATTTGCTCCACAAACTGACCCATCCAAGACATGAGGTGGAAAAGAAATATGACGTATGGCTGAAATGGCCTCCCCAAAATGGGGATCCTGAAACAGAACTGTCAAAAGGCATTATTCTTGAAAACGGTGACAGGGTAAAGGGAGAAGCCCATCCTCAAAACAGTAAAAAAACCCATTATCTTGTGGTACTCAGGGAAGGTAAAAAACGGGAAATCAAACGCATTTTTCGCTTTTTCGGAACCCGGGTTATCCGGCTGCACCGTTTTGAATTTGCCGGAATCCGGGTGGATGACCTTGCCGAAGGGAAATGGAAAAAACTGACCCCCCAGGAAATTGAGCACTTAAAAACTCTTGTTGATATATCTTCCATCTGACGGAAACGTATCCTATTTAAACCTTAATTTTTAATAACCGATCATTCAATAGCACGTTTTGATGCGATCATTCTTTATTCATTGTTCCCACATAGAGACAGGGCACGCCCTGTTATTGCGATTTAACACCTCGTAACTCCAATTCAGAGACAGGGCACGCCCTGTCTCTACGACTCTCCACTCTAAAAAGGATATCCGATGCTAATATGTGTGATGATATCCGACCGGTTGAAATTCTTTCCTGCGGTGAGCATGATAGGACCGATGGGACTGTTATACCCATAGGATAATCCCATTCCGTAATGGTATTTGCCAAACTTAATCAGTTGAGATATTTCATCCGAGACCATTCCGCCGTTCAGGGTGGTAAAAAAGTAATTATTTTTGGATAGCCGGCTCCGAAGGGATAATGAGAAAGCGGAGAGCTGAGTGCCTGTCAATTCCATCACCTGGTATCCAAAAAGGGGGATAAAATTCAGGTTTTGAACACCCGATCCCCCCATATAAAACTTATGCAAATCCGGGATGTTTTTGGTATCGGAAAAACCGAAATTGAGGGATCGGACAATCACGGCATTTTCATTCAAGGGAATGGCTTTATCAACGCGCATTGTGAAAGTGGAATAAGGGTTGTATTGAAAATCCGAATTACTTGAATAGACTGTTCCGGTAACCTGCCGGATCAGCAGATCGGCATACACGCCTTCATCGGGAAAAAAACGGTCGTCATAAGAATCATGATGCAAATGAAAAAAAGCAAAAGGTATGTTGAATGTTGATTCAGGATAGGATCCGATGATTGTTTTAATGCGGGTCAGCTCATTCTGAAGCCCCAGGTGGATATACATGTTGTCGGCCGGACTGGAGTGAAGCATTATGGCTGCAGAGCCATATCGGAGATCCAGTTCCTGAGTCCGGTTATGATTCTCATAGAGATAGGCTGTAAAATTTTGAAGTTGGATGTTCATTCCCACTCCGGGGGCATATTTCCACGAGGTGTAATAAAAAAAGCTGCTGGTCAAGGCTGGGTTGCCTCCCAGCATCAGATCCGTTGAAAATTTGGATCCGTCGATGAGAATATTCCGAAAGGTCAGATTCAGTAACAGCAGAGATTTTAAATGGTCATCGTAATGGACACCCACTTTCAGAGAATTTGATGAATTTTCAATGACTCTCACGATTAAGTGGACACCATCGGTACTCATGGGTTCCAGTTTATAATTTACCTGCTCAAAAAACTGGCTGCCGTATACCCGGTCTATGGCGTTTTTTAACTCCTCTGGCGTGATCCACTGAGGCGGAGAAATGCGTAGTTTGCTTTGAATGACTTCTTCAGACACATTTTTAAGTCCCACCAGGGATAGTTCTCTTATGTAGAGACGATCAATTTGTGTAGTGGGGATAAAGCGGATTCCCTCTTTTCGCCGAATATTCAAAGAATCCATCAGTGTTTTTATTCGGGGTAAGGCTTCTAAAGCCGCTTTTTCCCCAACCCGGATCAAGGAATCTACAGCGGCATTTGTAAAATTTGCAGCCGTCAGGTTCCCAACTTCCGGTGATATGAGAATATCTGTTTTTTTTTGTTCTGCAAGATTGTTGGTTTTACTTTGAAAAAGGGCAGTTTGTCCCATAATGAGCAGAGCAGAAGAGAGCTGGGACCTGTCAAACAGAGGGGTGGCTACATCCACAGCAATGGTAACATCCGCACCCATTTCCAGGGCATCGGAAACAGGAAGATTTCGCACAATACCGCCGTCAACCAAAAGTCTGCCATCGATTTCCACTGGAGTAAAAACTGAAGGGACCGCCATACTAGCCCGAAGGGCATCGGCAAGATAGCCGTCTTTCAGGACAACGGCTTCACCAGTTTCAATATCCGTGGCAACACAACGGTAGGGAATAGGGAGTTCACTGAAATCCTTGATATGGTGAACCGGTAATGTGAGGTTGGAAAGTTTGTTGGAAATATTGTGTCCGGCAATGAGTCCCAACGGCAAAGTGACTTTTCCCTCTTTCAACGGAAAAGAGGCAATAAATTTTTCCACATCCTCTTTTTCCTCAATGGCAATATTTTTCCGTGAAATGCGATCTGAAAACATGAGTTCCCAATCCACTTCACGGGCAATACGTTCTAAAGCTTCAGCATCATATCCCATGGCATAGAGTCCACCAACAATGCTGCCCATGCTGGTTCCCGTGATGATATCCGGCCGAATGCCTTCTTTTTCCAATACCTTGATAACTCCGATATGAGCTAGTCCCCTGGCACCCCCTCCACTGAGGACAAGACCTAATTTTGTCTGTCCAGCTTGCAGTATTCCGCCAAACAGCAAGAGAAGCAAAAAAAGTTTAATATCTTGTGTACGCATGAATCACCTGTAAAAAATGTTTTGTAGATATACCTGGTTTCTCCCCTGAATTAAATCCTAAATGTATCATCATGAAGAGGAATAGATAGTTTTTACATCATCACGTGTCATGGGACGGGGACCCTGGACAAAACCTTTCCGGTTCTGGTTTAAAGCAAATACATGATCAGTTAATAAGTCTATATCCGGGTTCTGGATGTTTAAATCTTTCCAGGATAGATCGCGGTCAATGCTGTGCAGGAAGTTGATAAATGTATGGAGTGCTTCTCCGGAATCGGTTCCCGGGTAGCCGAAAGTTTCCCCCAGTTTCAGGATTTTGTTATGGCATACATCCAGAAAGGTTTTTAGATACCGGGGTATGATTAAGGCCAAAGCCCGTCCGTGGGATATATCATAGAGTCCGCTCAGGGGATGGGCCAGCGCATGCATGGCATAAGGACCTTCCCGGCCGGCGTCATTCAGATCTGATAAAGCCAGCGTGGCAGTCCAGGCAAAGGTCTCGCGGGGTAACTGTGCTACCGGATCTTTCAAAATATGTTGTATGGCTTCGGCTGCAGTCCGGGTCAGCAAAAGGGAGAGCCCGTCATTTAACGGGGCTTCATCGCGAGTGGTAAAATAGGCTTCCAACGCGTGAGATATGATATCCACAGCGCCATCTTTTAAATAATCCTCAGGAACACTTAGGGTCAGTTCCGGATCAATGACAGCCACTTTTGGGCGAGTGGCATAGCAAACAAAACCGGCTTTTTGACGCGTTTCGTCATGGGTAACGACTCCGTATGCGTTTCCTTCTGAACCTGTGGCGCTTAAGGTGGGGATGGCAACTACCGGCAGGGCATTATTCACCGTTTTGTGAATGTGGACATAGTCCCAGATGGAACCTCCGTTGACTGCAACAATAGCAGCCCCTTTGGCTGTATCCATGGCCGATCCACCACCGAGTCCTATTATTGCCTGAACCTTCAAATCCCGAGCTAGTTCACCTGCCCGGTTGACCATGCTAACCCGGGGATTGGGAGTTACCTGGTCAAAAACATCCACTTCAATCCCTTCTCCTGCCAATGACCTGATAACCCGGTCCAGAGTGCCAGTTTTTATCGCACTCCCCGATGAACAGACAATCAACACTTTTTGGGCAAAACGTTTTGTTTCCAGTCCAATACGGTCCAGATTTCCCCAACCGAAAACAAAACGTGTGGGAATATGTAATGTGAAAGGACGCATCATACCTCCGGCTCCGGCTTTTGAATGAATTTAGAATGGAAAATTGAGAATTGGAAATTGAGAATTTAGAATGGAAAATTGAGAATGGAAAATTGGGAATTGAGAATGGAAAATTGAGAATGGAAAATTGGGAATTGAGAATGGAAAATTGAGAATTGGAAATTGGGAATTGAGAATGGGAGAAATGAGGGGGTGGAGGGGTTGAGGATATATTTCTCCCGCGGAGGGTGCGGAGGGACAGAGATTATTTTGAATATTCCTGCGGAGGGCGCAGAATGGCAGAGATAATTTCATTTGGACACGGTCTCGCTTTGTGGATTTCAAGCACCTTACTTCGTTCGATGTTTAATAGCTGTTTCACAATCCAATCAGTAACCGGGATGATGGATCCAAGGTGTTAATCTGTTGAATGATTTGACATATCATATATATGTTTA
>JASGMP010000098.1 GCA_030156395.1 Fidelibacterota bacterium | reverse complement strand
TTGTGGAAACGGCGGATTTTCTATATCCTTTTTGCCGTGGGATTTGGAAAACTCTTTCTGTACGGATGGTTCTATAATATATATGACAGGGTCCTGATTGGAATGTTGGTTCTCACAATCCTCCTCTCTGTGTCTGTCATCTATTCCGGTCACCGCTTTAAAAAGGGGGTCTATAAATGATTGTTCGTATCAGCCGCTATACATTAATACTCGTTGCTGTTGTGGTGATGGCTATCTACCTGCCTGATTTTTACTGGCTGTTCTTTGATGTGAAAACACCGTCACCCTATGTTTCTTTCTCACCAGTGGATTCCATGTTCATCATGTACCGCCGGGAAGATAACGATTTGGTGTTCCGGGATGAAGAAGGCAATACCTATACCCGCGATGAATATGAAGCAAAACTGCCCTTTTTCTACTATATGCAGTTGATCTCCGACGGCAGAATGCCCGAATCCATCCACGGAATCGAGCTGGATGTGAATGAAATTAAAAAGAACCGGAATATGCACCGGATCAGATCCTATCAGCTGGATATTCCCCAGATTCCCCTCTATCCTCTTCTGGAATCTGAATCCGGTCGGGTACGGCTCGAATTTCCCGATGAATATTTCCGGATCACCGATGAGGGTATGGAATTTGTCAATAGTATCAACCGGGAAGTGGATCAAGACATGAGTGCCCTGTTTACCCAGGCCCTAAAAGAAAAAGGGTTTGAATTTCCCGCAAAAAAGATATTCACAAATCCCACAACCCGGAAGGTGTTTGACGAAGGGTGCTTTGTGGTGGATTCAAAGGACGACCTGTACCACATTAAAAAAGCAAAAGGTCAACCTGTAGTTGCCAATACCCATTTTCCCAATGATATCAAAATCCGTTATATGATGGTTTCTGAAAACACTCTCAGGGAGTATTATGGGACCGTTATCTCTGAGGATGACCGGATTTATTTCTTAACCTATGACAACTATAAGCTGATAGAATTACCGACGAAAGGAGCTTATAACAGCGGAAAAGCCACCCTTCTGATTACCACCGATCTCTTTTTCCGCCAGGTGACATTGGACAAGGAAGATGGTATCGATGTGTTCGTCACAGACCGGGATTATAACCTGATTGATGAGTATCATGAATCGTGGAAGACCCGGGAAGAGTATCCCCAGGGTAAAGTTGCCCGGGCGATCTTTCCCTTCTCTGTTTCCCTCAATGATGGTTCTTCCACCTATGTCGGACTTTATACGGACTGGCATTTTCCTCTTGCCTGGATCGGGAATCTCATTGCCCTTCTCATCTTCGTCTTTTTTCTGAAAAAAGAAGATCGTAAACTGAAAAAGTCCATACCGGAACTGTTGCTTGTGGCCGTGACGGGTTTGTATGGACTGATTGCCTGCATGGTCTATATTTATGTGCCCCTGTGGCGTGCGGAAAGGAAATGAAAAAAAGAATCATACATCTGTGCCTGATACTTTTGACCTTTATTGCCGGGGCTTCGGCCTCGGAAATCCGCGGAAAGGTGATTTGTCACATGGATAAATCCGTGATCCCCGAAGCACTGATTGTGCTTGAGGATCCCAAGGACGACACATTCCAGATGGAAACCATGTCGGACAAAGAAGGTTTTTTTATGTTCCGGAATGTGCCACCGGGCCGGTATAAACTGGCTGCCCTGAAAGAAGGCTTTTATAATAACAGTCTCTTTGATTTTGATGTGTTGCCGGATCAAAGCTATGACGTCACCATCCGCCTGATCAATCAAAAAGGACGCTGGAATTCAGAATACTGTTTTATGATCGGCGGTATCGAAGTCAAAGCGGTGGAAAAAGATGTTATCCAGAGTGAAATGGTGACAACCCGCCGCATAGACAGCGGAGAAATTGATCACCTTCAGGCGGATAATCTGGGTGATGTACTGACCCTTGTTCCCGGTGTGGAAAAATCACGACAAATAGGGCTGTCTTCTGATCAAAGCATTGGTATCCGGAAAGTGGCGAACAGCTATACCACCCTGTATGGTAACGAAACCTTCGGCACAACTGTGATGGTGGATGGTAACGTGATCAATAACGATGCCATGATTACCGGTATCAATAGTTCTCTTGCCTCAGGAATCGATTTGCGCACCATTCCTGCTGATGATATTGAAAGTGTCGAGGTCATTACCGGTATTCCTTCTGTAGAATACAGCAATTTTGCCGACGGTGTGATCAAGGTGAATACAAAACGCGGACAGGTCCGGTCACGGCTGAAAGGGAAGTTCAATCCGGATACCAAAGGAGCCAGTTTCAGCAGTGGTTTAAAGGTGCCCTTTGGAGGGACCCTGGATTACCATGTAAATTATGCCTACAGTGAACGGAATATCCGCAAAGAGGGTGATGAATATCACCGCTTCTACCTGAGTGCGGCTTACTCCGGCGACGCTTTAGATAAAAAGCTGGATTATGTACTGAAAGGAAGTTATACCCGATCCCTGGATGATGAAAAACCCACAGATGCCAATAAAGTGGGACGCCACAGTCATGATTATCGAACAACCGGCGGGCTCATCCTGAAATATAAACCGGATTCACAACTGGTGTATTCCAACTATTTCAATGTAGATATGAACCGGAAAAATAACTATCGAAGCCGTTGGGTTAACGACCAGATTGACACGGTTTATGGATATATTGGTGAACTTTGGGAAGATGGCAGGGAGTGGGATATCAACTATAAATTGCTCCGGGATAAAACGGTAAAGCACAAAAACGGGAATGAAGCCGGAACGCTCTATGGCCTGGAATTCAGTTATCAGAAAAATACCGGAAGCGGTGTTCACCTGGATTCCATTTACAACTACTATGGTGCTTACAGCACGCGCCGAAGTTATTCATTCGATGATTATCCCGGCTTTCCCAAATTCAGTATTTACGGAGAAAGAAACTGGAAATGGAATGTCAGGGACCGTTCCGTTGAGATGATGCTCGGTCTGCGGTATGATGCAATAAACATCCGGGGCCTGGATATTCATGCTGACAACGATGGTATTTCATTTCTCAATGCACGGCAGGGAGAGTTTCTCAGTCCCCGCTTTAATACCCGGATCGAACTGGCAGACGGCCTTTTCTGGCGGCTCGGCGCAGGACGCAGTGTTAAATCGATTTCCCTGAGCCATGTATACCGGAATTCAGCTTATGTCCAGACTTTCATTGATTCCCAGTGGGTGGAAGTGGAGTATAAACAACAGAACCCGGATTTGAAGTCTTATTATACGGACAAGCTGGAAACCAGCCTGGACTGGAAAGCAACGGACTGGCTTGGACTGTCCCTGACAGCTTACTACCAAGAATCGAAGGATCAACCTTCTACCGTGGCTTATCCTGCCGGATACGAAATCAACCCCGATACCCTTACATCACTCACTTACAGCCTGATGGAAAACACTGCCTGGAGCAAAGACAGCGGGATTGAATTCTCCCTGAATACGAAACGGATTAAAAACCTGAAATTTGTTTTCAATGCCACCTATCGCTATTCCCTCCGGGGTGAAGAAGGCCGCTATTACGACAGTTCTGTAGATACTTCATGGGAAGAAATCTGGGCCCCCAATCCGGAAACCTGGAAACATAAAATCATCCTCGGACAGCAAACTTCTTATATTAACCAGAGACTGGGTGTTTGGCTTACAGTGGATCTCCAGTATATTCCCTTTGATCAGAAAAGGACAGTCTATAAATCAAATTCCATTGAAACAGTCCTCGAAGGTCACCCGGTTACCCTCTACCAGGGGATGACATACTGGTATGATGCCGAACGCTGGGAATATGGTGATCACTGGGTTTTGAATGCCCGTTTAAGTAAATCAGTGGGGCAAAATACGGAAGTGTCTCTCTACGTGAATAATGTGTTTGATGACCCGGGATTGTGGATCGATCCCTTCCGGGGAAGTATTTATGAATTGAATGTGCCCATTTATTACGGACTGGAGGTCAGTACGCAATGGTGAAACACGGGATGAAATGGATCGCCGTCGTAAGTGCTGGGATTTTTCTCCTCTTTTCCTGTATGGAAGTGGATGATAAACCACTGGAATATGAAGGGACGCAACAGAAAAATCTGTTGATCCGCCTGGATACAACGTCATTGGGGAAATTTTTTAATAGCCAGAGCGCTGTTTTACCCGGAATTCCGGTTGTTTTGAAAAATCAAGATTATGAAGGATTTGTCCGGACTGCTTACACGGATGACAGCGGATGGGTCTATTTCGACAGCCTATTGAATGGCTATTACATTGCCAGCGTGGGGGTTGATTACCCCTTCGATAATGCGTTGGACACGTCCCGGGTTACGGGACAGCAGGAGTTTTACGTTCATGATGAAGTCCCGACGATTGATACCCTGACGGTACGTGTCAGTGGAAATCCCGGACTCAAGATTAATGAGATATATTACATGGGTCCTCCCAATAAGATTTTTTACTTTTTTGATCAATTTATTGAATTGTATAACGCATCTTCCGAAACCATCTATCTGGATGGAATGATCGTGTGCCGGATGGGTCCCTGTACCATTGGGGCAGATAACGTGACCTATATTTTTCAATTCCCCGGTGAACCGGTTACAGGCCGTGAATATCCCGTAGAACCCGGTGAATTTGTGGTTTTAGCCCAGGATGCCATGAATCACGTGATTGTTCAGGGGAAGGATACCCTTGTGAACAGTATTGATTTATCAGACGCGGACTGGGAATTTGTGAATTCACAGGATTACGCAGATTCAGACAATCCGGATGTTCCAAATCTTGATAATATTGAAGTTGGCCACCGGCTGGATTTCATGATTTCCCTGGGGGATGATGTGGTGCTTATTGCGGATGGGCGGGATGTGAATTATGCCGATGGGATCGATATGGAAACGATTATCGATGTCGTGGAATACAGCTCTTCATCCACAAATGTCAAAGATATTACCGAAGAACTGGATGCAGGATGGGCCGGTGTAGGTGCCATCAAGTACAGCGGCCAGTCTGTGGAACGAATTGAACCGGGTTTTGATACGGATAACAGCACCATCGATTTTATCGTCCTTGATACACCAACTCCTGGATATCACCATGAATAAAGCCATCAGACAAATCACGTTTTTGTTTCTGATTACCATGTCCATAGGATATGGATATACCAATACCATCGGTGTATCCGTTCCCGATACCTGGAATACACTCTGGGAATTTGATAAACATCCGCTTCATTTCAACACGTATGATCATGCGGAAGGTATGAATACAATTGTGTATACCGGTTATAAATCACAGGATATTCACCGGACCTTTGATCCGGAAACGGTATGGCACTATGGAGCTGTCTTTGAAACATATCGTAAACTGAATAAAAAAACAGCCCTCTACGCTGCCATTGATTTTGGGAATACCATTCATAATCACCAATTTCGTTCAATAGAAAAAGATTTTTATTCTCCTTATATTGCGTTTACCGATACAACAACCGGCGATTTTCAGTATAACGGGCCTCTGATCGATTTTTTCTTCTCCAGGGATTTTGGGAAACGGATAACCTGGGGGCTTGGCATCAATTATGGTGTAGAACGAGGAATCAAGGATGTCTTTACCCAGGCGGAATCCCGGGAGTTAAACAGTGATGTGACAAGTTCCCTGCGGATCAGGCCGGTGTTATCCCTTTCTGTAGATGGATGGTTTCGTCGCTATCATGGACGGACGGCCCTGGAAGCAGTTAAGGAATTCCAGGATGCTCAGGTCCAAACATGGCTGGGATATCTGGCCTACCGGATGGAAAACCCCGGAGCTTCTGTTGACATGGAACGTAATAAAGATGGATATGAACTGGGAACGGGACTGCTCTTTGGACAGCCGAACAGTCCTTTTTCCGCCTATCTGGGATTTTCCAGGGGTGCCGAAGAAAATGATGCTAGGAAAGGCACAAAAAGTGTTGCTTCCGAGCGTGGTTATTGGCAACGGAATACGTCAGAAGGACAGATTTGGCTGAATTATAAACAGGCTGAAGCATCCTGGAGTCTTTTTGGTACAATGGTTCACATTGAAGATTGGGGAAAGACCGGGATATACGAGGCACTTTTTTTCGAGACGGAGGAATCCTGGTATGCGGCGGGTATTGGATTGCAATTCACAGCAATCAAAAACACCCGACTGGAGATGATGGCCCGTGCCGGAATGCACTCGTGGGACTACCACAATTATCTGAAAGCCCAAAGTGAAACCCGAGAAGAAAACGAATGGAGAGTCTCCTTCGATTTTGATATCCACCCCTTTCCGGTTATATCTTATACCGGGGGCCTCAGCGTGGAAAAACAGCCTCTGCATTTTACCTGGAACATTCCCTCATTGACCCGTTATCTTGTCCAGGCCGGTGTTGAATACCAGTGGGGATTCAACCGAATTTGTCCGGCTTTGGTGTGGGGCATTGAAAGTGCAGAAGGCTTGGATAAGGATAATACAATCTGGCAAATCCGTCTATCGGTGAGGCGATAATGGACAATGCCTTTGATGATTTATAAAACTAGGAGGTAAAAATGCGAAAAATGTTAACACTTGTAGCCGTTCTTCTCTCGGCAACACTTCTCATGGGACAAACATGGGAAATTGTCAAAGAACAATCCATTTCTTTTGATCCGGCAGACGTGTACTTTCACGATGCCCAAAATGGTGTTCTTGTGGGAGATGACGGCGCGATTTATTCAACGACAGATGGTGCGAAAACACTCACACCTGTGATTGCAGCCGATCCGGCGGCTCCGGATCTGG
>JASGMP010000097.1 GCA_030156395.1 Fidelibacterota bacterium | reverse complement strand
CGTGGAGATATCAGTGATGAATCATGTGTAAAAGATTTGTTTCAGCAGGAAACTTTTGACGGAGTCATCAACTTTGCGGCAGAATCCCACGTAGACCGTTCCATTATGAGTGCTGCACCCTTTGTAATCACCAATGTGTTGGGAACGCAAATTCTGCTGGATGCCGCCCGGGCAACGGGTGTGAAACGCTTTTTGCAGGTATCCACCGATGAGGTGTACGGGTCCCTGGGAAAGGACGGTTATTTTACGGAAACATCGCCCCTGAAACCCAACTCACCCTATTCTGCCAGCAAAACAGCCGCCGATCTTCTGGTCCGCGCCGCCTGGAAAACCCATGAATATCCCACTTTGATAACCCGGTGCTCCAATAACTATGGTCCCTACCAGTTCCCGGAAAAACTCATCCCCCTCATGATTGCCAATGCCCTGGAGGATAAACCCCTGCCGGTATATGGGGACGGGAAAAACATCCGGGACTGGCTCCATGTAAAGGATCACTGTGAAGCCCTCCTCTGCGTGTTTGAAAAGGGTAAGCCGGGCGAAATTTACAATATCGGCGGAAATAACGAATGGCAGAATATCGATATTGTCCGGGAAATCCTCCTGATTTTAGGAAAACCCGAATCGCTTATCACCTACGTAAAAGACCGGCCGGGACATGACCGGCGCTATGCCATTGATGCCACAAAGATTAAAAATGAACTGGGCTGGACACCTTCCTATACCTTTGAAAAGGGACTTGAAGAAACTGTCCATTGGTACGTAAATTTCAGAAATTGGTGGGAACGGGTCCGAAGTGGCGAGTATCTGAACTACTATGAGAAACAGTACAGCAGCCGGTAGATTGGAATGAACTGGTTAACCAACACAATTGACGCTTCAATGTGAACCATTGATCTGTAGGAAGCAGGGAGAAACATGACATTCTATGAGAAATTACAGACGAAGAATGTAGCCTTTGGAGTCATCGGGCTTGGGTATGTGGGTCTTCCCCTCGCCGTGGAAGCGGCCAAAGCGGGATTTAAAGTGACAGGGATAGAAATTGATCCTGAAAAAGTTAAAAAAGTCAATGAGGGACAAAACTATATCGGGGATGTTGCCGATGCGGATTTAAAGCAGGTTGTCACAGATGGATATCTGACAGCGACAACGGATTTTTCCGCCATCAAAGAGCTGGAGTATGTAAGTATTTGCGTCCCCACACCCCTGAATAAGCTCCGGGATCCGGATATGTCCTTTATCTCGTCTGCCATGCAGGAAATCACGCGGTATTTGCACAAAGATCTGGTTGTCATCCTGGAATCTACCACCTATCCGGGCACGACAAGGGAATACATGCTGCCTTACCTGGAAGAGACGGGTCTTAAAGTGGGCAAGGACTTTTTCTTAGCTTTTTCACCGGAGCGGGTAGATCCTGGAAACCCGGTATATCATACAAAAAACACGCCCAAGGTGATTGGTGGAATCACAAAAGAGTGCACAAAGCACGCCATGGCGGTATACAAGCAGATCTTTGATCAGATGGTGCCTGTGGCCAGCGCGGAAGCGGCGGAAATGGCCAAGCTTCTGGAAAACACCTTTCGTATGATCAATATCGGGATGGTGAATGAACTGGCCATCATTTGTGACCGCCTGGGAGTGGATGTATGGGAAGTGATTGAAGCTGCCGGTACCAAACCTTTCGGATTTATGAAATTCTTCCCGGGACCGGGACTGGGTGGACATTGCATCCCCATTGATCCTCACTATTTGAGTTGGAAAATGCGGACCCTCAATTACAAAACCCGTTTTATCGAACTGGCGGCGGAGGTGAATACCAGCATGCCGGAATACGTGATTGAATCGGTGATAGAGGGACTCAATTATCATAAAAAGGCCATTAACGGATCAAAAATACTCCTTCTGGGAATGGCGTATAAGAAAGACATTGACGATCTGCGGGAATCCCCGGCCATTGACATCTACAACATCCTTGTGGACAAAGGAGCGGAGGTTATCTACCATGATCCCCACTGTCCTGTATTAAAGCTGGACGGCGCCGGTTATGTGGAATCGGCACCACTGACGACAGACCTTTTGAAAGAAATGGATTGTGTCGTCATCACCACCGATCATACGGCTGTGGATTATCAAAAGGTCGTAGACAATGCGAAATTGGTCATCGACACCCGGAATGCCACCAAGGGATTGAAAAACACCGCGGAAAAAGTCCTGAGATTGGGGTATAAAGGAGGATTGAACGCTTGAAAAATCGAAGTCTGAAAATCCTGATAGTGATTATCTCGCTGTCCACCGGCCTCATAGCCCAGCAGAGGATGCAGCCGCTGGGGGGGCAGAGTAAGGTACAGGAAGAGGTCGCTGAAGAGAAAGAAGGGTTACCGGAATATGAAGGCATGTCCTTACTAAATACGAATATTGGGTGGGAAGGACCAATTACCGAAGACTATATTATCGGGCCTGGTGATGTTTTCAGTGTGTCTATTCTATCTATGGAACAAGCTTTTTATCAGGTTCCCGTAGGTCCAGACGGTAGTATTCATCTGCCGGGTACAGGGAAGGCAGATGTAAAAGATATGACATTAAATCAGGCTGTATCTCATATCCAATCACTCATCAAGCTTCAATACCCCAAAGCAAAAATATCCGTGAGTTTATCTCAGATTAAACGGCTGAACATTCCCATTACAGGTGCACTGGAAGCACCGGGAGTGGTGACTATTTTTGCAAATACAAGATTATCAGATATTTTAATGAGACACCGAATGAAACCTATGGCCCGACTTTATGCCGTGCAAATTCATCATAACAATGGTCAGATTGACACCATTAATGTCATTCATCATAGGATGACCGGCAATATGGATGACAATCCAATGCTTTTAATGGGTGACCGAATTTATATTCCTTATGGAAATATTGAAGAAGATATTGTCCATGTGACCGGGGAAAAGGAATTTCAATCTTTAATGGCCGTAGAACCGGGAACCACACTCGAGACTTTTATTCAGGGATATATTTCATATACTTCAAATCTTAAAATAAGCGGGGTCACAATAATCCGCGATGGTGAAAGATTTGATATTAGACCAGATAGTTATACATCATATCGTTTAAAGGGTGGTGACATCATCTCTTTGTACCGAAACGAACCGGTGAGTGTTGTGGGATTTGTTCATATACCCGGTTCGTATCCTTATTACCCGAATTTTACCGTCAATGATTATATCTCTCTTGCCGGGGGTATTTCACGGGAAGGATCTCTGAAAAGTATCAAAATTTTAAGATCAGATGGGTCGAGTGACAGTGATTTAAACTCTCATCTTAATCCGGGTGATGTGATTGAGGTGAAACGTTCGTTTAGCGATTTTCTTGTAGGTGATATCAATGTGTTAAGTGTGATCACTACAACAGCTTCTCTTATCTTAACATGGATTGCGGCGACCAAATAAGGAAATAAAGATGAATATTATCGAGATTTGGTATACCCTTTGGAATAAAAGGAAGATTCTCATTATAAATTTTGTCATTTTGGCGATCTTATCCATCACTATCAGTTTAATTCTGCCGGTTTGGTATAAGGCAACGGTTGTGGTTTTACCCCCCAAGTCTGAGTCCTCATTGCCAGGTATTGGCGTATTGGGAGATCTGGCTTTAGGAGGCATTTTAACGCCGGGAAATGAAAATCAAAACCGATTTCTGGCTATTTTAAACAGCCGCAGATTGCTAACAGATGTAATTCAGAAATATGATTTGATGACTGTTTATGATAAAGAGCTGATGGTGGAAACCATAAAAGAACTGAAAGGTAACATGGATGTGGAGATCGGGGAGGAGCTTCAACTCAATATTTCAGTTTTAGATAAAGATCCGGAGCGGGTTGCTGATATGGCAAACTACATTGTCAAACGAATGGATGATATCAATATTGAGCTGTCCACCAAACGAGCCCGGGAAAACCGGATTTTTATGGAAGAACGGCTCTTTTTTATGCTGGATTCGCTGAGCACTTTGGAAAATAATCTCAAAAAGTTCATGGAAGAAAACGGAATTATCAGTTTCGAAGATCAAATTGCCGTAGGGGTGAGTACAGCAGGTGAAATCAAATTGATGTTGATGCAGCAGGAATCGGAATTGAATGTAGCCTCCAAAATGATGGATCCTGATAATCCCCGGGTTGTCCAGCTAAAAATGGAATTGCAGGAACTAAAAAAGCATTATGATCAGTTTTTCTCGGAAAAAGGGATGGAGAGATTGATTCCCAATTTATCCAATGCTCCTGAATTAGGTATCGAACTGGAAAAATACAAACGGCAAATTGAATATTTTACAAAAGTTTTGAGCTATCTGGGACCCCAGGTTGAACAATACCGGGCCGAAGAGCTCAAGGAAATTCCCTCTATTGAAATCTTGGATCATGCCGTGGTCCCGGAAAAGAAATCAAAACCCAAACGGAGTATTATTGTCATAGTAAGCACTTTTCTGGGAACGGCCCTCGCTGCTTTTTATCTTCTGGCATCCGAAAAAATTAAACGTATGAATACATCAAAATCCTGATGATCCGTTCAATTTTTGCCGAAGCGGGAAAATATATACCGACAAAAGTCCTGCCGGCATTGGTGGGACTTCTTGTTATCCCGGTCTTTACCCGAATTTTTGATCCGGAAATTTATGGTCAGTATGGTTTAGCGGTGTCGATTATTTCATTCGGAAGTATCTTTACCTCGGGGTGGTTATCCAATGCCAATATGCGCTTCTGGGTGGAATGTAAAACCGAGACTGCCCGGCGGAATCATCTGTCCACACTCATGATTAGTACTTTGATTTTTTCTATGATCATCAGTTTCCTGATCTATGGGATCATGAGTCAGGTTTCGATGTTGGATTCTTCTTTCCTGATGGCTGCCGTTGTGATGCTTTTTTTTACTCCCTTCATTCAGGTGATTTTATCCTACTATCGTATTCAGAATAAACCTTTTCGCTATACAGTGATTGACCAGCTTTTTAATAGTGGTAAATTGCTCCTGGGGTTATTAACCGTGCTTGTTATTTTTCCCGAACTTGGCTTAAAATCTGTTTTTTGGTCCGGCAGTCTTATTGCTTTGATCCTCCTGCTGTTTTTTCTTTTATCACCTGAGATTCGTTCAGGAGTTACTCTTTCTGCCTTTTCCTTTTCGCGGTTCAGGCATTTTTTTGCGTATGGTTTCCCGCTGGTTCTGGTCTTGGTTTCAAAATGGATTTTAACATTGTCTGCCCGGTTCATCATTCCCGTGCTCCGTCCGGAAGCTCCCTATGAGCTGGGATGGCTTACGGCTTCACAAAATATTGTGGACCGTACACTTACCCTTTTATTCCAGGCATTGATGATGGCTGTTTTACCGAATATTTTTTCAGCATGGGAAAGTACAGATAAACAGACCGTTCAGCGTTTAATTACCCAGCTTATCGGATGGTTTTTTATCCTTTTCTTTCCTCTGGCTGTGGGGATGTCTCTGCTGGCCGAACCTGTGATGAATTTAATGACCGGTCATCAGTACATGGGTGGTAGCGTGATCATTCCTTATATGGCTTTGGGGGCTTTTTTATCAAATCTGGTGCACTATTTTACCCTTCCCTGTTCATTGCATAAAAAAACTTTGATTATGACCCGGATTACCATTGTTTCAGCAGTTGTGAATCTCTTGTTGTATCTTGTATTCATCCCATGGTTGGGTTTTATTGGAGTCGGCGTTGCGCTGATATCTACTTATATATTTATGAATATCTATTCATTGTATTCTGTAAGAAAATTTGAGCTCATAAAATTACCCTGGAAAATGATTTTTCAGACATTGATTGCTTCTGGTTTCATGGTTTTTGCTGTCATCCTTTTGAAATCTTTATCCTCACATGTATGGATTATGATTACTGGGTCCATTTTAGGGGGTGGAATCGTGTATATTTTGATGTTACGACTTATGGGAGTTTGGTCATTTGATAAAATCAGAGCCCTTGGAAAACCAGACATCACTCCTTAAATCAAAGGTGATATGGTTTCTTGTCATCATTGATATATATGCAATCGTAACGGCATGCCTGCCGGATATATACCCTCTGGCATCCGTTATCGGACTGATCAGTCTTTTTTTGCTATATTTTATTCCGGAACTAGGTCCTGCTTTATTTTTGGGAGGTGGGTTTTTATTTGCCTTTTTCCTGGGTGCGAATCCAGCCATTACTGTATTAATCCTTTTTATCACATTACTGGGAGCCATTCTGTATTTTCTTCGCAGAGAAGAAAATTATAAGGGGATTTACAACGATTACTCCGTTTATTTTCTGATTCTTTTCACGGCTATGATTGTTGCCGGATTCTTTTATACCACGAATAAAGTGTATGCTTCATCAAAAGTCTATCGTTACGTTGTATACAATATGGTTGCCTTTCTTATACCGATTTTATATTTCAAAGATATGGGTAAAATTCGCCGGATACTGGATATCATCTGGTATTTCAATGCTTTACTTATATTGATCAGCCTTTATGTGATTTTTGTCGGGGGTGCTGATCTGTCCACACGGTTTGACCTGATGGGTCGTGTGAATCCCATCTGGATTGCCAGGGCACTTGGAATGGGTATTCTCATTAGCATCGACTGGTTTTACCGCTATAAAAGCCGGTGGATGCACTTCCTTTTGTTACTGTATATCGGTTTTAGTGTTTGGATCATCATTTTGTCGGGTTCACGGGGACCTATGTTAGGTACCCTGGCAGGAATTATGATTTATATCATGTACATTAAG